>JANWHL010000121.1 GCA_025450405.1 Ktedonobacterales bacterium | reverse complement strand
TGGTCCGAGCAGTATAGCACAGCCGTCAGCGCGCGGCGATGACTGGCGCGCCACCCGCGCTCGCGCTGATGCGAAAGCGCGGTATGGCCCCGTGTGCCTCCGCGTCGCTGATGCCCCAACGCCGTGCCCTCAACCTCAACATGGCGAAACAGGCGGCGGATGTGGGGATACCTATTGCTCGGCGGCCCACTCTCCGATACAATACACGCGCCGGATTCCACGTGAGGGGCGTCCCGGGCGCATCGTGGCGTCTCACTGGCGGATGCTGGCGGATTAGCGGACAACATGGAGCGAAGGGAGGCGCCGATGTCGTCGCTCAG
The DNA here is from genome assembly GCA_025450405.1 of Ktedonobacterales bacterium. Classification (GTDB taxonomy): domain Bacteria; phylum Chloroflexota; class Ktedonobacteria; order Ktedonobacterales; family JADMIN01; genus JANWHL01. The sequence continues at coordinate 29,915 of JANWHL010000121.1, read as the reverse complement.
AATGATCGTGGGGCGTGGGTTCCTCATCGCGCTGTTGGTGGCGGGGAGCGTCTCCTACGAGGTGCTGAATCGACCGGCCGGGCAGTTACATTCGCTGGCGACGCCCTTCGACACCTTGCTCCCGTTTGTCCCACTCTTCGCCATCCCCTACTTGCTCTTTCTCCCTTTCCTGCTCTTCACGTTTCTCCTTCTGGGATTCACCAATTGGGCGCGGTTCAGGACGCTGGCCATCGCGACGATCCTGACCTTCATCGCCGCCGATCTCTGCTTCCTGTATTTCCAGACCGTCGTGACACGCCCCACCGTAGTCGGGGATGACCTGGGCTCACAATTGGTCCGCTTCATCTACGCGCACGACCAGCCGTACAATGACTTCCCAAGCCTACATACGGCGGGAGCGATGCTCTGCGCCATCGCCTACTTTCGCTGGCGCCGCGTGTACGGGTTCCTCAGCCTGCCACTGGTGCTCGCCATCATCGCGTCGACGGTGCTCATTCGCCAACACGTGGTGGCGGATGTCGTGGGCGGCCTGGTGCTGGCGTTCGTGGCCTACGGGATCGCGCGGCGGCTGCCCTCGCCGCGCGGCAGGGCGGTGGATCTGCGCAAGCGCGTGAGCGCGCGCGGTGCCCGGGAGCGCTAGCGTTCCCGAGTGATGCTCCCGCGCGGCCCGCTTCCGCTTGAAGCCATGCCGCGCGGAATAATTTGGCTGGGGTGCGCGCTCTCCCTCGCCCCCTGTCCCACGTGTCCACCTCCCCTGGCCACCAATGCCAGTGGTGCGGCGTCCTTGGGCGATGATGGGAACGGAGCGGCCGGCCATGCCCCACGCGAAGCCCGATATCGTCTCCCCCAGCGCGCTTGAGCGTGCCGGCCGGCCCGTGGTTGCCGGCACCGGAGCCGCCCGCGCGCCCGATACGGCCGCTGCGCGATCCGGCACGGCGGGCGGTGGCGAGACATACGGCGCCGTCGTCCAGCAGTACCTAGACATTCGTGCTGAGAACCCCGGCACGCTGATCCTCTTCCGCGTCGGCAGTTTCTACGAGGCGTGGTTCGACGAGGCCGAGTTGCTGGCGCGCGAGCTGGGCCTGAAACTCTCGAGCCGGCCGTCTGGCGGCAGCGGACCGGCGGTCCCGCAGGCGGGATTTGCCCACCACGCGCTGGATGGTTTCCTGGCGCGGCTGCTCCAGCGCGGCTACCGCGTGGCGGTCGTGGAGGAAGAGGAGGGCGCCCCCGAGGCCAACGACACGCCAGAAGGGGCTTCCGTCGCGAGTGGGACAAGCGCCGCCAGCATGCGCCACCGCGCCGTCGCCCGCACCCTCACGCCGGGCACCGTCACCGACGCGCGGCTGCTCCCGCAGGATCGTCCCAACTACCTCTGCGGGGTGACGGCCGGCGCCGCGAGCGTCGGGCTCGCCTGGACGGATGTGAGCACCGGCGAATTCCAGGCCGGTGAGTACGATCCCGACACGGCGGCGGCGGAATTGGCGCGCATCGCCCCGGCGGAGCTGCTTCTGCCGGCGGGCGCCGCCTGGCCCGAAGCGGTCGCGCGCATCTTGCCCGATTACGCTCAGACTCCGGCGGCCGGGAGCATCGCCGAAGCGTCCGCCGCGCGCGCCGCACTGGCCGGCGCTTACGCTGGCACGCCGACACTGACCGATCTCCCGCTGGCACAACACGCCGCGGGGATGGTCATCGGCTATCTCCATGCGCTCAAGGGCGAGGCCTCCACGGTCGCCGAAGGGCTCGATGCCCCAAATGTCACCGGGCAGGAGGCGCTGCGGCTGGATCCCCCCACGCGCCGCCATCTGGAGCTTACGGAGGCGGGGCGTGAGGGCGTCTACCAGGGCAGTCTGCTTTGGGCCATTGACCGGACGGCCAGTGCCATGGGCCGCCGCATGCTTCGCGCGTGGATCGCCCGGCCGCTGGTCGAGCTCCGCCCGATTCACGCGCGCCAGCGCATTATCGAAGCGCTGCTGGCGGTCCCGGAGCATCGCGGCGCTATCGCCGAAACCGTGGCCGCACTTCCCGACCTGGAGCGCATGGCCGGCGCGCTCGCCGGTGGGCGGGTTGGTCTCGACCAGATGCGCGATCTCGCCGCCGCGGGCGATCGCTTGCCGCGACTGCACTCGCTCCTGGCCGCCAGCCGGGCGAAATTTCTGCGCACGGTGGGTCGAATGCCGCCCGAGCTTGACGACGCCATGGCCGCCGTTCGCGCGGCGCTCGCCACACCGGACTCTGAGCGTCCCATCCGCCCGGGCTTCGCCCCGGAGTACGACGCCGCCGTCCGCGCGCTCGACCAGTGCCGCGCCGCGCTGGAGGCAACCGCCACCCAACTCCGTGCCCAGAGCGGGATCGCCCGGCTGCGGCTGGACCAAAACGCCAGCCAGGGATGGTTCCTGGAGGTCCCCGCCAATACGCCGGTTCCAGGCGAATGGCTGCGCAAAGGCGGCCTCGCCAGGATCGAGCGCTATACGACGGCGGCCATCGAGGAGCGGGCCGGTGCCCTGGCGGGGGCCCAGGAGGCGCTGGCGGCGCTGGAGAAGCGGCTGCTCGCCGGGCTCGTCCAGCGGGTGCGGCCGGCGGGCGCGCCGCTGCGCGAACTGGCACGCGGGCTGGCCGCCGCCGACGCGCTCCAATCGCTCGCGGCCATGGCCGCGGAGCGTGGCTGGATTCGCCCCGACGTCGACGAGAGCGCGGCCCTCGAAATTCGCGGCGGGCGCCACCCGGTCCTGGAGGGTGTCCTGGGCGATCAGTTCGTTGCCAACGACACCACCCTAACCGCGCGCGGCGCCCGCGATCAGCTCATGATCCTGACCGGACCGAACATGGCCGGGAAGAGCTCGCTGCAGCGGCAGGTGGCGCTGCTGGTGCTGCTGGCCCAGGCGGGGAGCTACGTACCAGCCAGCGCGGCGTCGATCGGATTGGTGGACGGCATTTACACGCGGCTGGGGTCGAGCGACGACCTCGCTCGTGGGCAGTCCACGTTCATGGTCGAGATGCTGGAGACCGCGCAGATCCTGCGGTCAGCCACGGAGCGATCCCTCTGCCTCTTCGACGAGCTGGGACGCGGCACGAGCACCTATGACGGCATGGCCATCGCCTGGGCCGTGGCCGAGCACCTGGCCTCCGGACCCGCCCGGCCGCGGACGATCCTCGCCACCCACTACCACGAACTGAACGCCCTGGCCGAGCGGTATCCCCAGGTGTGCGCCATGCGCATGGCCGTGCATGAGGGTGACGATGGCGTACGCTTCCTGTATCACCTGGAGCCGGGCGGAGCCGACCGCAGCTTTGGCATCGTCGTGGCGCGCATGGCCGGCCTGCCCGATGCCGTGCTCGCTCGCGCCGAGGCCGTGGCGCGCGCGATGGAACCCGCTACGGTCGAGGGGCAGCGCTTATTGTTGCGGTCGCTTGGCGACATGCGTAAGGCGTGACTCAGCCCGGCGTGACCAGGTGGACCGGGCTCCCAATCAGGTTGAGCTTGACGGTCACGGTGTCCGAGGGACTCCCGGTGGCGTCATAGTGCACCTGCCACCAGCCGCCGGTGTAGGTGGCGGGCAGATTCACCACCGTCGTGATCCAGCGGCCGTTGTAGATGCTGTCGTTGGTCTGGCTGGCCAGGATAGCGCCGGCTCCCAGGTCGTCGGTGCCCGACCGGATGCCGGGCGGCGGCGCCACCGCGGCCCCACTACCCACCGGCGGGACGATGCGGACAGTGATATTGCCCGACCCATCGCCAGGATCGAAGATGCCAATACTGATCGAGCGCCCTGCATAGACGGCGGGAATATTGGCGAGGTCGAAATCGGCCGTGTTGCCCGACGCGAAATAGAAGACCGTCATGTTATTCCACGCGGCCATGGTCGTCCCCGAATCCGCCACACACCCAGCCCCCGGCGGCGCGCCGCTATTGCACACCATCGCGGCGTATTGGTGCGAGCCCCAGCCCTCGGTGGTCACATTGACTCCGGTGTCTTCCACGGCCAACCGATAGTTCCCCGCTTTCGACAGCGTAGCAATCTGGCACCAGCCATGGAACGCGCCCGGGCACCCATTGTTGTTCGGCAGGTTGTTATACGCAAAGCACCCTCCCGCACCCGCTGGACCGGGGTATGAGCTGGCCTGGGAGAGGTCGTATACCTGCTGAGGTGCGGTGGAGCAGCCGTGATTCGTCAGGTCGCCGGACATCATGTCGAACGGCTTGAACACCTTCGATGACACCACCTGATCCGTCGTCCGCAGGAAGAGCGAGGGTACGCGGTAGACCGTGTACGTCATGTTGAAGTACATGTTCGGGTCGTCATAGGCGTTATTCGCGAACGCCTGCGCGTAGTACGTCTGGCCACCACCCGCCTGGAAATGATCGAGTCGTGGAGTGTTGTCAGTTGGGATGTAGTTGGGATTGTAGATCCAGACCGTTGCGGACGCGTCGGCGGAGATGAGGTAGTTCTTGGCACCTGGGTGCGCGGTGCCCTGGGTGGCCGGCCCGACAAACCCAGAAGGCTGTTGATCGGGATTGCCTGGCGAGTTAATGCCGCAATTCGGGCCCTGAGGCAATGTGCCGCCGGGCCACGCGCCGGGGACGTAATACTGGTCGTGGTTGGTCGAAATGCCGTTATAGGCCGTCTGCCCTGGCCCAATGTCCTGCGGGGGCGCGGCGGATGGGCCTTCCTCGCAATAGACATAGGCGTCACCGAACTGTTTCAGGTCTCCAGGCCCGTTGATGACGGCCCGGAAGTTTTGCTGGGTCTCATCGCCAAAATAGTTGAGGCGCGAGCCGAGGTGGATGGGTGGAAGATATTCCGCCTGGGCGGTTGCTGAGACGGAGCTGGGGCCGATGCCCACCACGCCCAGAAAGAAGAAGGCGATGGGTTCGGTCACGGTCACGCTCAAGTCGGTCGCCTTGCCCGGCACCTGGCAGACCGCGACCTCGACCGACCCGACGGGGTTCGGGCAGGCGCTCGCGATGGTCGCCGAGCCAGGGATCGAGCCAAAGCCATCTTTGAACACCTCGCGCATAGCGCGCGACGCGGCGGAGTCGCCGTCTGGCGAGTTGCCCGCCGCGCAGTTTCCACCGCCACCGCTTGTGGCGGAATTGTAGAAGCAGGGCATGTAAAGGACGCCGGCCAGGGCGCCGGCCTCAGCGGCGCGCTCCGCCCGGGCATAGAGATCGTACAGCCGGACCGCGTCGATCGCCAGCCCCACAATGCCGAGCAGCACCGTCAGCGTGAGGACAAAGATGATGAGCGTCTGGCCCGCCTGGCGTGCCGCCGAGCGCCGGCCTCGCAAGCTCCGCCGTGTGAAGACTAGCCGCGCGGCCCCATGGTGCGCAGGTACATGCCGCATAGATACGCTCCTCCACTCCATCGCAACCACCACTCGCGGCGTCGCCTTAGCCATCAATGATTGGTATGGCCTTCCCCGTCGCTGCCCTCATGATGACGTACCGCCTGATGGCTCCATCGGGAACACGGCATTGTCGGAGGAGGTGAAGGTGGCGCCCAAAAGGCTGAAATGGAAGGTGTACGTGTACCGCAGCTGAACGCCGAGGGAGTCTTCGGCAAACGGCGTAATGACACGGAGAGTCGCGTCGACGGCGGGATCCCAGTTGTCGGGCGACGCGGTGACGGGCATGCCCGATACCGTACTGGTGATGACCCCACCCACGCAGTCCACGGCGCCAGGATAGACATCCTCCGCCAATGCGCCGCCCGACGTGGTTGTGGGTTGCCCGTTGGAACCAGCCTTATAGATGGTGATGGTGTTGAGGGTCAGGTTGGGCTGCGAGAGGAGCGCCGAGTGCACCGCGCCGATGATGGCGCAATCCGCCGTGGGGATCGGCCCGACGGCCGAGCCGGTGCGCGCGCCCTGACGCGAGGCATAGACGACGGCGAGGTGCACATTTAACAGGCCGCCGATATCCACGACGCCGGCCAGAAGAAACATGATGACGACGAAGAAGAACGCGAACTCGATAATGGCTTGGCCGCGCGCACCCGCACGGGTGAAGCGCGAAGCGCGGGCCGCCCGTGGCGCCGGAAGGCGACGGCGACGCATGGCTGGCATGCTGTTGGGCTCCATCTGACTCCCTCCCCTGTGTCGCCGCCAGCGCGCATTGGTTGGCACCCACGCTGGCGAGCGGCTCTGTCCTGGAAGCCTGCCCGCGGTTTACCCGGTGGTACACCGTACGGTTCTGGCACACGCGGTGGCAGTCCGCGCGGTCGTGCCGGGGCCGGCGCGCGACGCGCCGGCACCACATGACTTATAGCGCTGTACATCGTAGCGCGGGACATCGCGACGCGGGACATCCGCCGCAACGACCCCGATCGTCCATCCCCATGCGCTGGTCTGCCAGCCCCACGAACGCGGCCCAGCGTGCCTGGCGGCGCTTGCGGTCGCGGGCGCGCGCTGGGAGAACCCCTGGGGTTCGATGCGCTGCACGGACGTGGCATCCAGCGCCAGCGAGGATCCGGACATCGCGATGAACGCGGTGAGGTAGGTATACGTGTATTTGACGCGCACGCCCAGATAATCGGCGCTGGTGAGCGAGTCGTTCCGGTCATTGATGGGCCAGCCCGCGCCGCCGCAGGTGCCGCCCTGGCACGTGCCGTCGAGATTGTATTGATCCTTCGCGCACGCGCCGTTGTCTACCGACACCGTGGCGACCGTACCGATGGGTGCCGAGAGACACTGCCCATCGGACGTGGAGCGATAGATGTCCACTTCGCTGGCCCGGGCCATGACCAGACCCAGCACGTGGGAGCGAACCGTCGACACGATCTGCGCATCCGCGGTGGCGCTCGTGCGGCCGAGCAGCGCGCCGACCCGCGCGCCGTCGCGCACCGCGAAGTTGTAGCCACCCATCGCGGCCATGATCAGCGCGAATTCGATAATGCTGAAAAAGATTAGAAAGAAGAGCGGCGCGACCAGGGCGAACTCGACCAGCGCTTGCCCGCGCGACCGGCCACGAAGCCAGTCATGCTCGCCCTTGCGTCTTGTTCCACCAGACTGTCGGCGCGACCGTCCGCGCGCGCGGCCCCCCACCGGACGCCGTTGCGGCATTGGCACCTGCCTCCTCCACCCAGGTACACGCCGACAGCAAGCTATCGACGGGTACACTTCCCCTATTGGGTAGAACCGCAAGCCGGACGTATGGTAACACCGATCTTGTGCGATAGCCCGATCAGGTCGTTTGGTGGTACTTTTGGGTCAAGCTGAGAGAGAGTTAGCGCCGCAACCGATCGGGCGTCGCGCCCCGGCGGATCAAGGGCGAGCGGCGTCGATCCCGAGAGCGAGCGCGCCCAGCGCGCCCGCGCGGTCGCCCAGGCCCGGCGCCGCAATGTAGGTGTCGATGTGATCGGTGATGGCGGGGACGCGCAGGTATCCGTTGAGCGCGGCGAGGCAGTGGTGGCGAATACGGGGATAGAGTTGCTCCTGCTTCAGGACGCCGCCGCCGAAGATGATGCGCTCGGGGGAGAGCGTGAGGGCGATCGTGGCAGCGGCGAAGCCCAGTGCGCGGGCCTCGTCCTCCCAGATTGGATCGTCGGCCGGGATCGTGGGCGCGGGCCGGCCGGCGCGGCGCGCAAGCGCCGGCCCAGAGGCGACGCCCTCCAGGCACCAGCCGCCGTGATACGGGCAGACGCCCGGACCGGCGGCCTGGATCGCGGGCGTGACGGGAATATGGCCCATCTCGGGGTGGAGCAGGCCGTGGAGCGGCCGACCGCCGACAATGGCGCCGCCGCCGATGCCCGTGCCGACGGTGATGTACACCAGGCTGTCGAGGCCACGGCCAGCGCCCCAGCGCAGCTCGCCGAGGGCCGCGCCGTTGACGTCGGTGTCCCAGCCGATGGGGACGCCAAAGCGACCGCGGAAAAAGCCCACCACCTCGGCGCCAGACCACCCTGGCTTGGGCGTGGTCGTGACGCTGCCGTAGGTCGGGGATCGGGGATTGAGATCGATCGGCCCAAAGCACGCGATGCCAAGACCGGCGAGGCCCTGTCCCGACTCCGACCCCACGTGCTCCTCGAAGAAGCGGGCGACAGCGCCCAGGGTCTCACCTGGACTCGTGGTAGGGAGGGTGCGTTCGGCGAGGATCGCGTCGGGCCCTGTCCCCAGCAGGCAGTTGAACTTGGTACCACCGCCTTCGATGCCGCCCCAAACCTGCCGCATGGCCGCGTCCTCCTCATTGTGTGATATAAACTCGCCAAGGTTTTCCATCGCGAGCACGATCCACCGCGCTCTGCCGTGGCGCCCGCGCACTTCACCCCGCGCATGAACGAGATCATGCGCGCATCGTCGCCTCTCCCGCCAGCACTCGCGCGCACAAGCGCGTCCGTCATGAGTGCCCGGCCAGACCATATCCGGTGTCGAAGGGGTTTACAGCCGGCGGTGGAATGCCGTATCTTGAGGACGAGAGACCCCGGCGGCCCCGAGCGCGGCGCATGTTGGCGCATCCCACGGTTGGCGCGTCCCATGGTTGGCACATCCCTTTGCTGGCGCATCCCAGGTGATTTCCCGCACGCATCTCGCCGGAAAGTGATCCCCCAATGCGAACGAACGGCGCGACCACAACGAGCGCGCGACGCCCGCCCCGCCGCCTGCCCGCGACGCCCGCGGAGAGGCGCGGCGTGGTGCGGGTGCTCGCCGCGGTGGCCGCCGTGGGGATGTTCCTCGTCTACGTCATGGGCACCGTCGTCACGAACACCGGGTCGGGCGAAGGCTGTGGCGGCACCTGGCCGCTCTGCCACGGCAAGTGGATCCCGGAATTCGCGGTCAAGACGGCCATCGAGTACAGCCACCGCGTGGTGACGGGGATCGAGGGCGTGCTAATCGTGGCGTTGGCGGTGGGCGCGCTGGTCTATTTCCGCCAACGTCTCGAGGTGCGGGTGCTCGTCCCGCTAATGCTGGTGGTGCTGGTGGCGGAGGCCGAGCTGGGGGCGCTCGTGGTCGCCTATCCCAAGCAGCCCGTCGTGCTGGCCGTCCACTTCGGCAACTCGCTGGTGACCCTGGTGAGTGTGGTCCTCCTGGCGGCGGTGCTCTTCGAGGCGCGTGGGTCGGACGCCGTGCGCGACCGGCCGCGGCCGCGCACGTTCCCGTGGGTGGCCCTCGGCCTGATTGGGCTAACCTACGTCGTGGGCTACCTTGGCGCCTACATCGAGCATCTTGGGCTCGGACCCGCCTGTCCCGACTGGCCCCTCTGCAAGGGCGCGGTGGTGCCTTCGCTCTCAGGTTCGACCGGCATCGTGTTCTCGCATCGGTCCGCGGGGCTCGTGCTGCTGCTGGCGACGGCCGGGGTCTACCTCTGGGCGCGCCGCATGCGTCGCGCGCGGCCGGACCTCGCGCGGGCGAGCGGATTCGCGCTCGTTCTGGTGGCGCTGCAGGCGCTCGCGGGCGCGTACGTCGTGTTCTCTGGGGACGGCCTCTTTAGCCGGCTCACGCACAGCGGCCTGCTGGCCCTGTACTTCCTGGTGGTGAGCTATCTCTTCCTCCACGCGCTGCCACGGCCGGCGGCTATCCGGCCACGCGTGAATCTGGAGGCGGCTCGGGCGCGACAGGCCGCCCGCGCACGCCCACGGACCAGCGCGCTGAGCGTGCCAAGTACGGCAGCGACGACAACGGAGGCCGGGGGGACCGCCGATGCCTGAGCGTGAACGTCACGACGCCGACGGGTGGCCACGTCCTTTCATCCGCCTCACTGGCACCCCGCCCCACGCCCAGGGTTCCCTCGAAAATCGCCGGCGGCCCCCAACCACCCCGCGCGCCGGCGCGGATTCGCCGCGTCCTTCAGGGCGCCTCCTCGCTCCACCACCCGGCCCCCCCTTGGTGGCCACCGTCATGTTCACCCGTCTCGCTGGCGGCCCGCCGCCAGGGCACGTACCCGCAGACCTTCCATTCCGCATCCTCGCCGCACCACCCCACTTGCCCCTGGTCGCCGCCATATTCATCCGCCGCACCGGCGCTTCGCCCGGCGCCCAGGGTTCGACGCGGCATCCAATCCCGCACCCTCGCCACCCGATCCGCCCGCCATCACCGCTCGATCGCCGTGGTCCTGGCTCCCCTCTCCATCGCAATGGAGAGGGGCCGGGGGTGAGGACACCCAGCCGCCGCGTGTGCCGCCAACCTGGCCATCGCAATGGAGAGAGGCCGGGGGTGAGGAGTCACATCACCACGAAGAGAGCCCGGCCACCCCTGGCCGGGCCTCCTGGACATTCCAACGTCGAGCGTCCGCTCAAAGCACGAGGTGGACTGGGCTTGAGCCGTTGCCCTGGAACTCGACCGCGAGCTGGTCGAAGCTGCTGCCACTCGAGAGCGCGGTAAACCACCACTCGCCGCCCTTATAGCCGGGAGGCAGCTGGAACGTGACCGTGACCCACACGCCGTTATACACCTGATCGTCGTTGTTGGACGCGTTCACCCACCAGGCCCTGCCACTTGGCGGACAGTACTGCGCGGGGACCGCGGCGGGGCACTTCTGGCTGATGTTCCGCGGTGGAGACTGGCCGGCGACATTGGTGCTGAACGCTGGATCGGCGTACGGCGGGTTGGCCGCGCCATTGTCGTCCACCGACGCGGGGACGATGGCGAACTGCAGGTCGGTGGGATTGCCAAAGGAATCGCCGGGATCAAAGACCGAGACGCTAACCGTGTGGCCGGCATAGTCCGACGGGACATCGGCCAGGGGGATGACGTTGTTGCCGTTGTTCGCCTGGAAGGTCAGGTAAATGTCCATGTTCTCCCAGGGCTGGATGAACGCGTTGGCCGAGAGCGTGCAGTTCTGCACCTGGCTGGGCGCCGTCCCGACATCGCAGATCTTAATGCCGTAGGAGTGCATGCCCCAGCCGCAGACCCCATCCGGGTTCAGCAGCGTGTTAGTACACGTAGCGTCGTTGTCCCATGGGGTCGCCTCAGCCGCCAGGCGGAAGACAGCCTGGCCGTTGTTCGCGATCGCGCTCGACGTGATGTCCCCACTGGTGATAGTGCCAACTCCATCCCATGCGTACTGGCCGCCGGTCGCGGCGCTGATGCATTGGCCATCGAACGACGTGAGCGACGTCGCCACCTGCCAGACTTGGTTCGCGGAGTTACAGCCGAGGGCCTTCAGGTCGCTGGGGTTGCCGTCGGCGGGGTGAAAGGACCCCGTGCTGGTCATGGATAAGTCCTGGCTGCGGTCATACAGCGACTGGACATTATAGAGACCGTAGTCCATCGAGAAGTAGAGCCGCGGATCGCTGAAGGTGGTGAGCGACGGGGTCAGGCCGACGACGCCGTAATTGGCGTAGCCCGTACACTTCTTGCCCCAGTTGTAGAAGCCGTCCACCTGCGTGAGGCCGGTACACGAGGCGCCGCTGGTGACCGTCGGGATGTAGTTGGGATTCCAGATCCAGACCGAAACTGGCTTGTCCGTCACAATGGCATAGCTGTAGGCGTGGGAGAACGGCGTATTCCGGGGACCGTAGCCGGAGTACTGGGTGTCGGGCTGGTTGGCGCCGCACTTCAGCGACCCGGTATCCTGGTGATTGGTTGGGAAACCATACGGGAAGCTCGACAATGGGCCGCTCGAGGTGGCCGCGTTGTCGATAATCGAATTGGCGCTGTTGCCTTCCTCACAGTAGACGAAGGGGTCGCCCTGCTCTTTGAGCTCCGCGGGGCCACTGATGGCCGCCGCGAAATGGTTGGGCGGGTTCTTGGTCTTGCAGTTCTGCGGCTGCGCGCTGCACTGGCCGCCATCACCAAAGTAGCCGCCGTCGCCGGCGGGATCCTTGGAGCCGAGCAGGAACGGCGGGAGATAATCGGCGGCGGCCGTCGCGGTGACCGGAACCTGGCTGAAGCCGACCACCGAGAGCAGGAAGATCTGGATATTCTGGCTCACCGTGACCTGGAGGCCCGTCTTCGAGCCGACGTAGTGGCAGACCGTGACGCCGGTATTGAAGTCGGCCACTTCGCCGGTGCAATTGGTGTTCATGCCCTTGGGCAACGAGCCACAGGTCAGGGCGCCAGGCCCGAAGCCGTCGTTGTTCACCTGCAGTAGAGCCGAGGAGATCGCGCACTGGTTATCCGAGGATGCGGGTGTGTTGTAGAACTTCGACATGTACAGCACACCGGCCAGCGCGCCCGCCTCCGCCGCGCGCTGCTCGCGGGCGTAGAGGTCGTAGGCGCGGACAACGTCGATGGCGAGCCCGGCAAGCGCCACCAGCACGGTAATGGACAACGCGAAGATGATCATCGTCTGGCCGCGCTGGCGTCCATACCGGCGGGTCGAGCGGGCCGCGCGCACGGAGGCGCGGCGCCAGGGTGTGCGCTCGGGCTGGCCGTGCTGGCGTCGGCCTGGTCGCTGCGTACGCTCCATGATCTCTCCCTCAACCTCTCATTGCCTGGTATAGCGCCTGATGTGTGGTAGCGCGCGAGCTGTTAGTGTGTCGCGAGCTAGTCGGCTAGTGTTCCCATCCCAGCACTATCCCACTGCGCTATCCGCCTTGCCCCTTGGGGACCGTGGGCACGACCTGCGCATCCAGCGGGAAGATGACCGTGTCGGTGGATTGGAATGAGCCGCTGCCAAACAGGTCGAACTGCCACGTGTACGAATAGTCCAGCGTGACGCCGATGTAGTCCTCCTGGAACTCCGTCGTGTTGCGCGCCGGGGGCTTCGCCGGGTCATTGGGCAGCCATGTGGCGCTGGTCGCGCCCGGAGTGATCGTCGCCATGGAGGCATCGCACTGAGCGTTGCCCGCGTACACGTCCTGGAGCCCCGTTGGCTGGTCAGTCGAGTGGTCCACCTGGAAGACGGTGATCTTGTTGAGCGTAAAGTTGGGCTGGTTGGCCAGTGTCGATTGGATGGCGCCGACGATCGCGCAGTCGGCGTCGACCTTATTGCCCAGCACGGCCCCGGTCCGCGCGCCTTGGCGCGCGGCATAGATCACGTTCAGGTGGGCGTCCAACAGTCCGGCCAGATCGGTTACGCCGACCAACAGGAAGAGCAGGAACGTGACGACGAGCGCGAACTCGATGAGCGCCTGCCCATCCTCATGGCCATCCTCCGACCGACCGAGCCGGGGGGTGCGCCGCGTGAGCGCGCTCCACGTGTGTCGTTTCGTCATCCCCGCCCCCCTCCCGCGAACCGCGGGCGCAGCCAGATCGCGAGGGGGTCTGGCAGAAGATTGACGATGGGACTAAGCGCGAGGGCGAGCCGCCCCGCGAAGGCGGCCATAACCCCTGGTGACCGAATATGCTCGGCGATCGGGAACGCGGCGCGATCGCCGCTGAAATCCTGCGGCTCGATGCGCTGAATCGAGATGGCCGTGAGCGGCAACACGGACCCGGAGGCGGCGATGAAGCCGGTCAGGTACGTGTAGTTGTACTTCACGCGCACACCCAGATAATCCGCGTTCAGCAGCGAGTCGTCCCAATCGGATTCGGGCCAGGAGATGGTCCAGCTGCTCCCCTGGACGAGATAGACATTCATGAGGCACTTGGGATCGTCGATCGCCACCTCCGAGGCCGACTGCCCCGCCTTGGCGGTCAGGCACATGCCGTCCTCCGCGCCGCGGAAGATATCCACCTCTTGCGTCTGGGCCATCACCAGGCCCGAGACGTGGTTTGAGACCACACTGATCGCGGCCGCCAGCGTGGTTGCCCCCCCGCCGGACTTGCCGAGGATGGAGGCTTTGCGCGCGGCGTCGCGGGCGGCGAAGTTGAAGGTGCCGACCGAGGACATGATCAGGGCAAACTCGATAATGCCGAAGAAGATCAGGAAGAAAACCGGGGCAACGAAGGCGAACTCGACCATGGCCTGACCAGCCTGGAGCGTGCCCCGCTGGCCCGGGCGTCTCCTAACGCGCGCTTCGTGCACGACACCGTCCTTCCACTCGCACACTCATCCGCGGTCCGCATCCGCCCAGCGCTCGGACTCAGCGACGCAAGCATGGGCGAGGTTGAGCCCACGTGACTCCGGTATGGAAAACGCGACGTCCTCCGGTGCGTTAGGCCGAGCACCGGGCAATAGACTATTTGGCACAGCGAGGGGGCCCAGCATGTGCCGGGCCCCCTCATGAGGCTTGCGGTTCGCCTGGGAACTTCGCTCAGAAGATGAGATGCACGGGACTCCCGCCGTTGACAGCTATGGAGACCGCCAGCTCGTCATAGCACTTGCCCTGGTCGGTATGCATGTCAAGCCAGAACTCGCCGCCGGTGAAGTTCGTCGGCAAGACCATGGTCATGGGCACCCAGAGGCCGTTGTAGATATCGTCACTGGGCTTCTGACCGCCACCATTGCGCGCCGTAGCGTAGATGGAGTTGGTAGACTGTGCGCAACTACCCGCCACGCTCGGGTAGAGTGTGCCGCCGTAGGTAGCCTGGCGGACCCAGGTGGAGCTGGTGCTTGGGAATGTTACGGTGATGCACGGGTCGGGCGGGACGATGGTGAAGTACGCATTATCGCCATGGCCGTGCGAGTCGCCAGGGTCGAAGAGGCTGATCGTGATAGTGCGCCCGGCGTACGCTCCGTCCACATAGGCCACTGGGACGTACAGATCTTTGACGGCGGACGGGAAATTCAGGTACATGTCGAAGTTGTTCCACGCCGAAATGAAGTCGCCGGGCGCGGTGCAGCTCGTCGGTGCGCCGCCCGTGCAAACCATCAGGGCGTAGGAATGTTTGCCCCAACCGCAAAGGAATGCCTGAGGGCAGCTCGGGTTGGGGTTTCCCGATGGCATGAAGCTGGTTGCCTCGACCGCCAGCCGGTAAAGGCCGGCGCTCGGGATGTTGCCGACATTGATCCACTGGTTCGCGTACGACGTGGCCGCGTTGACGCATCCGCCATTGCCCGGCACGCCCGTGTAGGAGCTGACCTGCGAGAGATCGTACGCGCCTTTGCCGCCGCAGCCGTGGAGCGACAAGTCGGACGAGAACATGTCTAATGGCGCGTAGGTCTGAGGGAAGCCAGTCTGCAAGACGTCAGCACTTCGGTCGAAAACTGACGGCACCGAGTACAGTGAGTAGGTCACATTGAAGTAGAAGCGGGGGTCGTCGAAGTTGCCATTGTAGGTCAACGGGCCGTATTGCGTGTAATATTGGGAGCAGCTATCGTCCAGGAAGAACATGTCCCAGGTCTGCGAGCCATTGCACGAGCTCTTGAGATCCTGCGGCGTGAAGCCTGGATTGAAGATCCAGAGGGACGTCGCCCCGGTGGTCGTGATGGCGAAATTGTAGGCGCTGGGGTGCGCGCTACCCCTGGTTGCCTCACCCGCGAATCCCGCCGGCTGCTGATCTGGATTGCTGGACCCACACTGGGGCGTGAAACCGACTGGCGGGACATGATTTGTGGGGAAACCAGCGACCGTTGCGGTCGACGTGTCGGCGAGCGGATAGGTGGCGTTCAGCATGTTGCCGTCGGCGGGCGGGCCGAGGGAGGGAGCTTCCTGGCAATTGACATAGGGATCTCCCGACTCCTGGAACTCGGCCGGCCCATTGATGCTCGCCAGGAAGTTCTTGGGATTGGCACCGGTTGTCCCCCACTTGTTGGTATCACCCGAACCAGGATCCTGGCCAAGGCCGGTCGTAAAGGGAGGGATGAAATCGGCCCCGGCGGTCGCCGTCACATTAATCGTGGTGAAGCCTACGATTGAGAGCAAGTAAACCTGCATCGGCTCGGTGATGGTGACCTGGACGGCGGTCGTGCTTGCGGTGATTTTGCACACGGTGATTTCACTCGACGAGCTCAAGCCCGTGCACGCGTTGCTCGGGTCGCACCCCCGTGAGCCCCCATTGCCGAAGCCGTTTTTCTGCGCCTCATCCAGTGCGCGTGAGACCGCGCACTTGCTATCGCTGTACTGGGTCGTGTAGAAATTCGGCATGTAGAGTACGCCCGACAGTGCCGCGGCCTCGGCCGTGCGCTGCTCACGAGCATAGAGGTCGTAGGCGCGGATGACGTCGATTGACAGGCCCGCAAGGGCGACCAGAACAGTCACCGTGAGCGCAAAAATCATGAGGGTCTGGCCACTTTGACGGCGGTAGGGACGTGACCTGCGTCGCGTCCCATGATGCGGGTGCCTGGGTGCCCACTCAATACTGGCTGACTTCACATCGTACTCCATTCCCCGCTTTACCGGTCTCATCATGTGACATCCGCTCGAGATTGGCAGTGACGCGTACGGACGCCGTCTAGCCAGATCCAGTTGGCAAAGGCGTGGGTTCGCCCGCCACGTTTAGCGGGAAAATTGCTGAGTCGGACGCGGCATAGACGCCCGAGCCTACCAGGCCGAATTGCCACTGATAGGAATACGTCAGCTTGACGCCGATCGAGTCCTCACTCGGGAATGTAGTGTTGTTGCGCGCTGTGGACGGCCAGCCATTCACAATGGGCCCAGGCGAGGGCGCCGTTGCCGGTGCCGAGCAGTTGGAAGTGCCGGGATAGATCTCATGCGTGCCAATGTCCTGCCCAGTGCCATCCGCCTGGTAGATCGTGATTTGCGTTAATGTGAGGCTCGGCTGGCTCGTCAGTACGGCCTGGATGGCACCAACGATGGCGCAATCGGCCCATTGCTGATTGTTGAGCACAGCCCCAGTCCGCGCGCCCTGGCGGGCGGCATACACGACGTTCATGTGGGCGTCCAGAAGCCCAGCGATGTCAGTTACGCCAGCGAGCAGCAACATCATGAAGGTAAAGAAGAGAGCGAACTCGATAATTGCCTGACCGCTTTCGGTGCGTCGCGTCGATCGCATGCTCAGACTGTCCCTTCCACGCTGCCTCGACGCCACAGAACAGCGAACGGTACGGCTATGGACGTCCAGCTATCCGTCCACATGGATATCCACGGGACCTCTATGCCTGATAAGACACGTCCAAGCACCGGCGTGCCGCGCATACCGGATCCATAGTCTTGTGGTTCGATGCGCTGGACCGAAGTAGCCGACAAGTTCAGAACAGAGCCGGAGGCCGCGATGAACCCCGTGATGAATGTGTAATTGTAGAGAATGCGGACGCCGACATAGTCCGCGCCAAGCTGCGAGTCATCGCGGTCATTGGCGGGCCAGGTTTGCGTGGTCCAGGACTGCGACGAAACCGTGTAAACGTCCTTCTTGCAGTTCGCACTACCGACCGCCACCTGATTGCCTGATGAGTACGATCCGGTGGCTACGTTGAGACAGAGGCCACCGGGGGCACTGCGAAAGATGTCTATTTCCTGGGCACGGGCCATGACGAGCCCCTGGACATACGTGTTCACCGTCGACACAACTTCCGTGTCTACGTTAGGGTCCGTGCGGCCGAGGACGGAGGCGAGGCGCGCTCCTTCGCGTGTGGCGAAATTGAAACCACCAAGCGACGCCATAATCAAGGAAAACTCAATGATGCCAAAAAAGACGAGGAAGAAGATGGGGGCGACAAGGGCAAACTCGACCATCGCTTGACCGGCCATTTGCCTGCGCCTGCCTGCCGTATGACTCTTGATGAGTCTTCCCGTCACGACCCAACTCCTCCCTGCGGCTATCGTGCGCTGGTGCTTACAAGCCCGTTCGTCTCGCTCACCGGGCCGCCGCGCGGATCGATAGCCCCTACCTCCAGCCGCACTCCTCAGCCATCGGGGCCGCCCCACATGGTGGTTTCCCGTCACGGAACGAGGCGCCGGACGCTCGGTAGGGCGTACTGGCCTATCGTAAGGGTTTCGAGGCTGAGCGTCAACCGGTCCTACCACGTGAGTTCCCTCACAAAGTGAGGGAAGGCCAGCGAACGGAAATGGTTCATTTGCCCCACGACACGCGACCGGCCGGCGGGTATACTGGCGTCACGTCTCCACGTGCGGTGACGCTCCACGGGCTGATCTCACGCGGCGAGGCGAGTTGGCGCAAAGGATCGCCGACACGGCCGTTGACACGGCGGGCTGGTACCGGAAGCCGAGCGGGGATTCGCGACAGGAGGGTGCGCACATGGGCGCTGGCGGACCAACGGTCGTGTGCGGACGGTGCGGCCAGGTGTCACTTGCCGGGACACGCTTTTGCCCGCGCTGCGGCGAGGCGGTGGATCCCGCCCTGATCTCCGAGCTGCGCGGCCTCTACGACACGCTGCGCGACCTTGATGCGCGCATCGCGGCGGGGAAAGGCGCGCAGACCGTCGTTGAGCTGCGTGAGGAGTACCGGACGCGCTACCTGGCGCTACGGTCGGGCCCGGCGGGCATACCGTCCGCGGCTCTGGTGCCGCCCATCGCGGCCGGTGGCGGTCCAGCCGCCGTGACCATCCCCGCGCCCGCGGTCCCCGCCCCCACGGCTCCGGCGATGCCGGGGTCAGGCGCGCGGGCAGTTGCCCAGCCGGCGGGGCCGATCTTCTCGTGGCGCGCGTTCGTCGCGGAGCAGGCCATCGCGATCATGGCCTATCTCGGCGGCTTCCTGCTGCTGGTGGCCACGCTGAGTTTCGAGGTCGGGGCGTGGCAGGTGTTGCCCAATCTCGTCAAGCTAGCGGTGGTCGTGGTCGTGTACGTCGTCTTCGGCGCGCTGGGGGCGGCCATGCGCCGGTCCGTGCGGCTGCGCACCGTCGGGCGGGCCTACCTTGGCGTCTTCGCCCTGATGACCCCGCTGGTGGGGCTCGCGGTCTACCGCTTCTATGGAGCCCAACTGGCGGCACTGGGCTTCGGGCCGAGCGGCATGCTCTGTGTGGCGGCGCTCTATGCCGCGGTGGTTTATCTCGCCCTGGCCCTGCGGACCCGCTTCGCGACCTATGCCTATCTCGGGTGGACGGCGCTCCTGGTAGGCGTCCTGGCGATTGTTCCGTGGAGCGCGGCGGAGATCTCGTGGAGCGGCGTGGCCGCCGCCGGCGTGGGGCTGGCGCTGCTCCTGCCGCGGCGGGTGCGCGCCGGCGGAATCGCTGAAACTTTGGGCACGCCCGCGCTCCTGGTAGGCGCGGTGGTCGGCGCCACCGCGGCCTTCTACATCGAGCTGCTCGGCTTGCGGGTGCTGGTGTTGCGGACTCAGGGCTTCACGGGCACGCCCGATATGGCCGCGTTCGCCGTGGCGGCCTGCGTGCTGGTGCCTCTGGCCGCGGGGTGGAGTCTGACCGCGCGGGACTTTGCGCGGCTGACCACGACCGGCGCCGTCGAGGCGGTGGATGTGCTCGGCGTAGTGCTCGCGGCGCAGGCCGTGCTCGCGGTGGGCCTCTGGGCCAGTTTCGACCGCCAGGCGATGGCCCTGACAATGGCGGCGGTGTCGCTGGCCGAGCTGGGTGGAGCGCTGGCGGCGCGGCGGCGCTGGCCGAGACTGGTCCACGTGCGCTACGCCGCGGAGATGATGGCGCTCGGGCTCGCGACCGTCGGCACCGGCCTGGTGTTCTTCGATGCCCCTCCCAACTGGCCGTTGGCGGCGGCGCTGGCGGCGGGCCTGCTCGCTGGTATCGGGATCGCTGTGGCCGAGAACGCGCCCTGGTGGCTGCTGGCGGCGGGGCTCTTTCTGACGCTGGAGGAGCAGACACTGGGGTCGGCGCTCCTGCCGCCGAACCAGCTCGCGGGGGCCGCGGCCACATCGTACGCTGTGCTCGCCCTGGCGCTCTGGGCGCTGGCGCTTGGCCTGGGCAGCGCCGCGCGCGCGCGGCGCTTCGCTCCGGCCGTCTTCGCGGTGGCCCTGGGCGATGCGGCCTACGCCGCGCTGCTGCTGCCGCTCCACCATGGGCCAATCTACCAGACGGGCATATTACTGGCGTTCACCGCCGCGGCGTTCGTGGCGGGATGGCGCATGCGCTGGCCGCTGGCCGGCGGTCTGGCCGCCGGTGGCTTCGGCGTGTTGCTGGCGCTGCCGTTCGCCCTGAATGACACCAACGCGCTACCCGGCGCGGCGCTGGCCCTGGGGCTGGCCCTGGCGGCGCTGGGGGTGCGACGCGCCTTGGGGCGTGCATGGGCATGGGCACCCTATGCGATCGCGGTCGTCGCCCTCGCGGTCGCGGTGCTCCACGCCAGCGCGCGGGGCGCCAATACCGCCGGCTGGGAGGCGCTGGGCCTGCCGTTCGGGGCATGGCTGCTGCTGGTGGGTGCCGCGCTCGCGGTGGTCGCGGCGCTGTGGGAGCGCGAGCCGCTGGCGACGAGTGTCGCGGCGCTGCTGGGACTCTGGGCGGTCCTCCTGCCAATCCACCACGCGCCGGCCATCGGGTTGGTGCTGGCGCTGGCGGCGGCCGGCGCGGCACTACGGCAGTGGCGGGGGCGCTACTGGAACGCGCCATTCGCAATCGCGGCGGCCCTCGGGTCGATCTGGGTAGTCGCGCGCCTGGCCGACGTGGGTGTGCAGGCGGGGCGCGACCAGACGGTGCTGCTGGTCTTCGCCATAGTGGCCTACCTGCTGGCGGCGCAGGATCGCCAGCCGTGGCTGACACCAGCGGCGGGAGCCTACGGCCTCGCCGCGGCGGTGCTGATGCCGGATCCCGGGAGCTTCGTCCCCACTCTCGTGCTCACCTTCATCGCGGCCGGGCTGGGTGTGGGTCTGCGGCTCCGCTTTGGCCGGCCGTGGGCGCTGGCGGCCTACGGCGTCGCCGCTGGTGCGTCGGTACTGGCCGCGCTGCGCGTCACGCCGTTCGATGCTGGCCATGTCGAGGCGCTGCTGCTGGTCTTCGCGGGCGTGGCCTATGTGGCGGCGGTGGTGGAGCGCGAGCCGTGGGCCGCGTTCGCCCCCACGCTCTACGTGACCGCGGCGGTGATCGTCCAGCCCGATGCGCACGCGCTACTGCCCGTGGCGCTGGGGACGGCCGTGCTGGGCCTGGCGGCCGGGCGCGTGGCGGGTCCGCGGTGGGCCTGGCCACTCTACGCCGGGTCGGCGGTGGCCGCGGCGGCGACGGCATTGCTGGGCCAGGGGCAGGGAATCTTCGAGGCGGCGGCGCTGGTGGCGATCGCGCTGGTGGCGTACGCCATCGCGGCGGCGGAGTCGCGGCCGGATGTGCTGCCGCTCGCCCTGGTGCTGGGCGTGCTCGCGCTGGCGTCGGCCGTGGGGGTCTGGGGCCTGGGGGATTGGCAGGTCGTGCTGGCCTTCGCCGGCCTCGGCGCGGCCTATGTGCTGGCCGGGTGGGGCTGGGAGAAGCTGCCAGGTTTGCGGCCGCGCGGGCTGATCTGGTGGGCGGCGCGCCTTGAGGATCCGGAGGCGCGGGCGCGCTGGGGTGATCCGCGGCGCGCGGGCTGGTGGGTGCACGCCGCCGGTGGATTGCTGGTGACCGCCGGGACGGTGGTGGCGACGCTGGTCACCCCGGATGCCTTCACGCGCGGGGCCGCCGAAACCCAGTCCATCGCCGTGGCGCTGCTCGTGCTGGGCGGCCTGCTGGCCCTGCTGGGCCTCGCGCGCGACATCCGTCCCGCGCTCTACGCCGCCGGCGAGATGGTGGCGCTCGCCATCACCTGGGAGGCGCGCTGGCTCGGCGCGGACAACATCCAGGCCTTCGTCCTGGCGCCGGGGAGCTATCAGGTGTTGATCGGCGCGCTGTTGCCAGCGGAGCGGCGGGTTCCCTTCGCGCCGCGCCTGGGGCAGGCGGCCTCGGTGGTGGGAGCGTTGATCTTGATGATCCCGACGCTCTACCAATCGTTCCAGCCAGACCGTGATTGGATCTACGCACTCGCACTGGCGGTGGAGGCGCTGGTCATCGCCGGAGTGGGGGTGGGGACGCGATCGCGTCTCCTGGTGCTGGCGGGGTCGAGCTTTGTGGGGCTGGCGGCGCTGCGCGGGGCCGTGCTGGCGGTCGATTCGGGTGTGCCGGTGGCGCTCGTGATTGGCCTGATCGCGCTCGCGCTCATCGGCGGCGCCACCTGGCTGAGCCTGCGCCGCCGGAGTGAGCCCGGCACGCTGGGCTGATCGCGCCCGCGATGGAGGGATCCGTGGCCGAATATCCTCGGCATGACCCGCCGCGGCACATCGTGGCCGTGATGGGCGTGGTACGCGACGCGGCGGGGCGCGTTCTGCTGGTCCGAACAGCGCGCCGCGGCTGGGAGCCGCCGGGCGGTCAGGTGGAGCGCGGTGAGGACCTGCTGGGGGCTCTGCGGCGCGAGATTCTGGAGGAGAGCGGCTGCGAGGTCGCGGTGGGGCGACTGGTGGCCATCTACTCGAACGTTGTGGCGCCGGAAAAGGTGATGCTCACTTTCCTCTGCGCCCATGTCTCCGGCGAGCCGCGGCCCGATCCCAGTCCCGCCGAGGAGATCACCGCGGCGGGATGGTTCACGCCAGAGGAGGCGCTGGCGCTGGTGACGGCGCCGACGCAGGCCGCCAAGTTGCGGGACGCGCTGGTGTACCAGGCTGGAGACGCCGTCGTCTACCGCGTCTATCGCACCCGACCGTACGAGGCGCTTGGCGAGTATCGGGTGTAGTCAGCAAGTCGCGGAGCAGCGATCAGCCGCGGCGTGTCTGGGTGGGTACGGACGCGGCAATTGAGTGCGCGACGAAGGCGGTAGCCCGGTCGCTGGTGTGGTTGAGGTGGGCTTCGGCACGGTAGGTGCCGGCGTGGGGCAAGACAACCGAGACGGTGAACGCCAGGATGCTATGCTGGGAGGCTCCCTGAGGTAATTCGGTCGGACGACCGGTCTTGAAACCGCCGCTCCACTGGAAGAGCGCATTCCCATCCTCGTCGAGCAGGGAGAGCTCGAGCGTGTGATCCACGTTGGTGGCGTTCCACGGGATGACCAGACCGACGGCGAGAGAGAACGTGAGAGGCCGAGCGAAATCCGCGACGCCGATCTGGTCCCAGGCGCCGCCCATCAGGTAGAGCTTGCCATTGAGGACTTCGGCGCGGTCCGCCAAGATGAGGAAGTCGATCTCGGGCTGGTCGAGGAACGTGGGCAACATGAGAAGACCTCCTTGCGCGTGCCGTGCGGGGGAGTGATAGGGAGGCATCAGCTCGCCGCCCTATGATGCATAGAATGTGCCCCAGCGGCTTACTGGGCGGCCGAAGCGCATGCTCTGCCAATTGGCAAGATCAGTAGCGGGCACTCGACGTGAAGTACCCGCCAAGCACCCCGGATCGGCGCATCCATATATGCCGATGATTCGGGCCAAGGGCATCAACATCGAAAAACGGCGCCAGGTGGCCGATGCCGTGTTCGCCTTTCTCGGCTCGTGGGAACCACCGCTCTACTCGATGATCCCGCCG
The DNA here is from genome assembly GCA_025450405.1 of Ktedonobacterales bacterium. GTDB lineage: Bacteria > Chloroflexota > Ktedonobacteria > Ktedonobacterales > JADMIN01 > JANWHL01. Next base: position 6,829 of record JANWHL010000121.1, on the reverse strand, counting down.
CCGAGCACCTGATCGCCGGTCGCGGCGTCGTAGAAGACGGCCGCCTGACCAGGCGTGATCGCTCGCTGCGCCTCCGCCAGCGCCACCTTGGCCCGGCCGTCCGGCAGGGGCGTGACGCGCGCCGGTCGCGCCGGCGCCTTATAGCGCACCTTCACCAGCGCGTCGAATGGTGCGTCTGGCACTATCCCCGCATTGAAGGTGGTCTCGCGCACGGTGAACGCGTCGCGGTCGAGCGCCTCGGCCGGTCCCACCACCAGAGCGTTGCGGGCGGCATCCAGCTGGAGGACGTGCAGTGGGGCGCGCGCGGTGAGGCCAAGGCCCTTGCGCTGCCCGACGGTATAGTAGGCGAGTCCCTCATGGCGGCCAACTTCCGTGCCCGTGGCGTCGAGGATCGGCCCCGGTGCTGGGGCGTCGCGACCCGAGGCGGCGGCGTAGCGCCGGACGAAGCCGCGATAGTCGTTGGCCGCGACGAAGCAGAGCTCCTGGCTCTCGGCCTTGGCCGCCACCGGCAGGCCGCGCGCGGCGGCGATGGCACGCACCTCTGGCTTGGTCAGCGCGCCCAGCGGGAAAAGAGCGTGACGCAACTGGGCCTGGGTGAGCACGTGCAGAACATACGACTGGTCCTTGGCGTCGTCCACCCCGCACCGCAACCGGCGGAGGCCCGTCGCCGGGTCGTCGTCCACACGCACATAGTGCCCGGTGGCCAGATAGTCGGCGCCGAGCGCCAGGGCGCGCTCCAGCAGCAGTGTGAAGCGGATATGCCGATTGCAGCGCAGACACGGATTGGGCGTGCGCCCGGCCGTGTACTCGTCGTAGAAGAAGTCCACAATGGTCCGGCGGAAGGGCTCCTCCACATTGACGACATAGAAGGGGATGTCGAGCGCGGCCGCCACGCGCCGGGCGTCGTTGACCGATTCGAGCGAGCAGCACTTGTTCTCGGCCACCAGTTCCACGCCATCGTCCGTGGTGGCGGCCGGCTCCGACCAGAGGCGCAGCATGATGCCGACGACGTCGTAGCCTTGCTCCCGGAGCAAGGCCGCCGCCACCGAGCTATCTACGCCTCCGCTCATCGCCACGACTACACGCGTCACGCCATTGCCTCGCATCCAGCGGTATCATTCTGTGTCTATTCGGTCGGGCGGACCCCAACCATCCATTCTACCCGCTCGAATGCCGGCACCGCTAGCGATCGGCGTTGTGATGGGGGCGATGCGCGTCAGCTAATCGTGAAGGTGTTCGAGTACGCACTGGTGCCAGCGGCGAACGCCTGGCTCGTGTTCGTCGTGTACGTCAGCTCGGCGCGGTAGGTCCCCGCTGACCAGGTTCCGCCAGCGTAGGCGCCTTGAGCGGGTTGCAGGGTCACCACCGTCTCACCAGTGATCGTGACCACGCTGGGGTGAGGCACCTGGCCGCCGCACCCCCCCACCGATTGCCAGGCGGTGCCGTCCCAGCGCTGTAACTGGATCGGCGTACAGCTCGTGTGCGTGTTGATGGCGTAGATCGGCGTCCCGCGACCGTCATGGATCGCGACGCTGATGGGATGTCCGGCCGCGTACGGTCCGCCGGCTAGGGTGAGCGTCACGTCGCCCTTCCCTGTCGTGGTCGAGCCGCCGCCTGGCGTTGGTGTGCCAGCATGCGTGCCGCTCCCAGGTGTGCCAGCGGTGCCCGAGGCCACGGGCGTGGTGGACAGCGCGGACCCAGCGGGCGATGTCGGCGCGCCGCGGCCGCAGGCGCCCACCAGGAGGGCGAGCGCGAGGGCGCCCGCGAGTACGCCAGGCCGCCGGATGGAGATAGGCATGCGCGTCTCCTCTCCCCCTGAACAGAACATGCTCTCGCGGATATGGACGTCCGCGGGACCATCCGGGTTCCCGTGCTCACCAATCGTGTCACCCGGTCAGATTCGTCCATGGATGTGGTTCCTGGGTGTGTGGCCCCGCCCCACCGCCAATAGCGCGGCCGCCGCCGATCCGGGTGGACCGACGGCGGCCGGACCGCGCGTGGCGTTACACACTCGCCCGCTCTAGCGGTTGCTTTAGCCTCCGTTGGGCTGCGGGCATGGGTTGTTGTTCAGAGTACGATGGAAGTTGTTGAACCGGCCAGTGGTGGTGAAGCCAGTGGCGGGGTACAGAATCAGCTGCAGCTCGCCGAACTCCGCGGTGGAGCTGCCGCCGAAATTGTTGATCACGTTGGCGAGGTTGGCGTCACCTTCTTGCCAGACGCAGGTGCCGTTCTGGTTGACCGCGGAGTAGAAGGGATAGAAGCTGGCGCCATTCGGCGGGTTCACACAGCCGGCGCCCGGGCTCGGGTCAGCGGGGTTGAACACGTGCCGCTGGCAATTGTTGTTGGGCGACGAGTCGGCACCTTCGATGCGCGGCAGGTCGGCCTCGAACGCCACCCGCGAATAGTTCCGCAATCCGCTTTCGCCGGGCCCCGTGAAGAGCGGGCTGCTGAACGTGATGGGTGTGGCGTGGAGCGACGCGTCGGTGTCGTGGTTCGCGATGGATCCCGCCCAATTGTGCTGGTACTCGGGGCCGTCGAAGTCATTGTCTGTCGAGAGACAACCGCCGAAATCTGGCTGCCCAGGCACGTTGACCAGCGGCAGGTTGGCACACCCACGGTCATCGCTGTCCACACCGCTGGGATCGGTGACACTCGCCGTGGTGCAGCGACCACGGCTCGAAACGCTCGCCGATGGGCAGTATTCGAAGTGGCCGATCTCGTCCGAGAACGCCACGTTGTACGTGTGGGCCGCCCAGTAGACGCGCGTGTTCGGGGTGGACGTGCTGAACATCGGATGGAACGCGTACGCCGCGTCGGTGCAGGTCGCCGACTCGGGCTGATAGAGCGGATGCCCGAAGCCGTTCTCGATGCTCGCGGTCATCGAGCCGGTCTCGCCGGTGGTCAGGTCATGGATGACCACCTGAAAGCCCGCCGCGGTGTCGTGCATGTCCACGGTCAGGCGGTCGCTGCTGTTCATTTCCAGTGTGTCGGGACTGGTCTCAAATGTCGCGAGCGTCTGGTCGAGTGGATCGGCCGGCCCCTGCGACTTGCCGCTCTTGGTGATGATCGCGTAGTTCACGTACTCTTCACCGGCGGCGTTCAGGCAGGCCGAATTATTCGGGATGCCCGTGTTCGAGTTCGAGGAGAAGCTATCAATGTTGAGCGCGGCGCACCACTGAGTGTTGTCGGGGCCACAGCTCACACCGGTCCCCACGTTTCCCCAGCCGGGCGGATAGAACTGCATCTCCATGAAGCCCTGGCCCGGCGTGAGCCCAATGTAGTCCGAGGACTGCGGGTTCGAGCTGTTGTGCAGGTTCTTGTCGCTGTCCGCGAGGCACGTGGCCCCCGGATTCGGTGCCGACTGGTCGTCGCACATGATCATGCCGAACCAGAAGGCCGGATGGAGCTGGAAGCTCCACGTGCCACCCGTCCCGTTGTCGTTCGGGGCGGTGGGGGGATCACTGGGGAGTTTCAGTTGGTAGACATTGGAGTTGCCTGAGCCGGGGACCGTCGAGTAGTAGAGCAGTGAGGGCTCGTCGTGCCCGGTATAGGTCCCGTTATAGCTCCAGGGATCGGCGGTCTCAGTGCAGAACTGCGGATGGGCTCCACAGTAGGGCGCCGGATGTGGTCCCGCCGCGACCGGCGTGTGGACCACGAGATTCATCATCACCAGGGCGGCGATCGTGGCCACGCCAGCGACCAGCATCGCCCCGATGCGGAAACGCGACGTAAAGCGCGATGGCATGCCTGTGTCCCTTTCAAGTTGCGATGGCCGGACAGCGGAGTCCGGCGAGATGCGCCATGCCGCCCAGCGCTCGCCTCCGTGTGAGGGCGCCGCGACGGCCACATTGGGAACCAGACGTACGTGCCTCGTCGAGTTGTCGACGTGAGTGGCTATGCGCGAGCCACTCCGTCCTCCTGTCCCCTCCTCTCTCCGCGCTTCTGGTCAAAGACCGTGACCGCCCAACGGGCCACTCGCGATACGAGGGCTTTAGTGCGTGCGATCTTCCGGGCCGCCACGTCGCGACCCAGCCGGGCCAGCGGGTGCGGCATGATTGGTGCCACGCGCGCCATATGTGGCCAAAAGGCGGCAAATATGCGCGCGGAACGCGCGCGTCCGCGTGCCCGGCATGTGCCTTGCTGCACGATGGGGGACGCCTTGGCGCATGGGGGCGGTCCTGGTGCTGTGCGCCTGGAACCCCGCGCGGCGAGAGGATGGTTCTGGCATGCTGGGCGGGACGCGGAGCGCGGTGAACGGTGAGGCGCGGACACGGCACGAGGACGCGACGCCGTCCAGCCCCGTGCAAACCACGCGCCTGAGTCGGCGCCGGGTACTCCAGATAGCCGGGACTGGCGCGGCCGCCGCCGCGCTCTATGGCGGTCTCGCCCTGCTGCCGGGGCCGACGCGCCGGGGTGTCGCGCCGCCGCCCGGCGGCTACCCGCGCGGCCAGTATCAGGTGCATGACTACGGCGTGCGCGTGCGCGTCGATCCCGATTCCGGCGTGGACGTGATCATCCCGCCCGTCTGGAATCTGGTCATCACGGCCAACCTGGCGCGTACGCCTGGCACCCTCGAGCGGCGGCGGCTTGAAGCGGCGTTGCGGGCGGTCGAGGCGGCCTACGCGTACGCGCCCTCCGGCGTCTTTCCGCTGGTGGCATACGGCCTGCCGTACTTCCGCGCCCACGTACCGGGCGACGTATTCAATGATCATCTTCCGGTGATGACCGGGGCCGACGCCGCGCCAGTTGCCCACCCAACGGGCCCACCCGCGCTGCTGGACGCGATGCGTTTCGCGAGCGATCCGCCGACGACGCTGCTCGAAGCCAACGAGGTGGCCTTTCACTTCCGCTCCGATGTCCTCTCGTACCTGCGGGATGTCCACGCGGCGCTCTTCGGTCGGAGCGGCACGCTCGCGGGCCAGCCCGCGCCAGCCGCCGACCTTTCCGATCTCTTCTCCGTCACCTCGGTGCGCACCGGCTTCGTCGGCGCCGGACTGCCACGTCGCCTGGCGCGCGCGGCGCGGCTGGCGGTGGCCGACGCGATCCCGGAGGCGGCGCCGCTCTTTATGGGCTTCACCTCCACCCAGCGGCTCGGCCAGGCCAGCGAGGAGGCGGTCAGCTTCGATGGCAAGCGCGATGCCCTGTTGCAGCCGCTTACCAGTGCCCGGCCCGGCGACTACTTCGCGGGCGGAACGACCATGCATCTCTCGCACCTGATCGAGGATCTCGACCGCTGGTACGCGCTCACCTACGACCAGCGCGCCGCGCGCATGTTCCACCGGTATGCCGTGGCGCCGCCGGGGCGTGTGGTCGTCCAGACAATCTGGCTCAACCCGAACACCGCCGCGGACGACGCGCGGACGGATCTGGTGATCGGGCACAATGAGGCCGTCCAGCGCGGCAGTCGCTCGCGCGAGGGGCAGGCCCTTCAACTCCGGGTAGACTTCAATACCATGGACGCGCTGGACGCCTCGGGCCCGACTCCAGGCGTCCATTTCCTCGCGTTTACGCCGGGCTCGTCGATCTTCCACCAGAGCCGCCAGGCCATGGACGCCGCCGACCTCACCGGCCGCTATGACGTCGCGCCCGCCGCGAATGGGATCAATGCGTTCATCCGCGCCACGCGCCGCCAGAATTTCCTTGTGCCACCGCGCGCCCACCGTGCCTTCCCGCTGACCGAGCTCTAGAGAGACGGTTCACAGGGAGGAGGGGAGGGCGGAGGCGGGCGGAGTCCTCCCCCACCGGCTCAAGGGTCCTCACCCCCGGCCCCTCTCCCCGCGGGGAGAGGGGAGTCGGGCGCGCCGTGGGATGCCTGGAGGATGGGCGAAGCAATCGGCAGGGCATGCCGCAAGGCGCGTCGGCGATCATGGTGGATGGTCGGGAGTGAGCGTACGGGACGGTGCAATTTGCCACGCGTCCCGGCAAGGGAAGCGCGCGGTGTGGATGAAGCAATCAGTAGGGCATGCCGCGGAATGCCGCAACGATCACGGGTGTTAGGGCGGTGGGGCCAGGCGTGGAGCGCCACGGCGACGAATGGCCTGCGCAGGGCGGAGGTGACGTGATTGGTCGGCATGGTGCCCTTCATGACGTTTGGGAACGCTCTACGCCTCGCGAACGTCGGTGCGCCAGACATGTGTGCTGCCCTGAGTGTCAGTATAGAGTGGCTGGGCGGGTGATTCCAGGGGCTGGATGGCGGGCGGCGGAAGTCGTGACGTGGGATGGCGGGAGGTGAGTGGATGGGTGTGGGCTTGCCGTCGGGCAGCGATACGATGTTGCGGCGCATGGTGGGACGCGCCGTCAATGCCCAAGCGGGTGAGCGTGGGAAACGGGACTTGCCGGATTCGCGCGGGGCGGGGGGAATGGCGAGACGGGGACTGTCGAGGCGGGCAGTGACCGCGAACTGGCGGGATCCCCTTCGGAGGCGAGAGGAGGCGACGCGCCATGACGACGAGCGCGACTGCTGGCAATGAGAGCGGGGAACAGGCGGAGCTGGCGCGCCTAGAATCCCGGGTGCGGCGGCTCTGGTATGACCTGGCGATGGCGGAGCGGCGGGGTCAGCCGCGGCGGGTGCTGGAGCGCATGTACAATGGGTATGTGGCGGCGGTGGATGAGCTGGTCCGCCACGAGCGCGCGCGGGCACTCGAGCGCGCGCACGAGCGGGCACGCACGCGGCCGCGGGACCGGCTGGCATCGTAGGCGTGGAGCGCGGCGAGCGGAAACGCCACGCGAAGCGCCACGCAGAGCGCCTCCGCCAGGCGTGCTGGGCGTTCGACGCGCGGCCCTGGCCACATGATCCGCCAGGCGAGCGGCGGGGGAGGCGACGATGCCC
>JANWHL010000120.1 GCA_025450405.1 Ktedonobacterales bacterium | reverse complement strand
CGGCGCGTCCGCCGCGGGCGTCACGGTCCGACTGTCCAGCGTGTGGCGGATCAGCGCGGGCGGGTACTCCACCGGCGGCCGCCAATACACGGCCGTCACCGATGCCGCCGGCCACTTCGTGTTCGATAATGTCCCGCCCGGCAGCTATTTGCTGGACTGGCGGGACGCGAGCGGCGTGTACACGACCTTTCTGGACCAGGAAGGCCAGCCGCTCGACGTCTTCTCCGCACCGCGACTGCGCGGGCTGACGCTGGCGAACATTGACATTGATCCTTCCACGCAGGGATAGTGTGCACCGCGACACCCTGCCGCTCCACTCGTCCTATCTGACCACTCCTGGTGCTTGCGGCTGAGGCCATGGCCGCGGTACGCTGATCGCGTCGGCCCACGTGCGGGGTTCGGGCTCATGCGGGCGCGACACTACGTCCGTCTGAACACGGACGTAGCCAGTCGGCGGGACCGTGTGGGAAGGGCGGCGGGCACATGGCAAACGAACTCTCAAGCGACACTGACGCGCTCAATCGGCTCCTTGAGGGCGAGCGCGGGACCGTCGGGGTCCTCGTGGGGCTGGTCTCGATGGCCACCGAGGCGCCAGAGCGCCAGGCCCTGATGGTCATGGGCGGCCAGGCATGTCAGGCATGCGACGACCTGCGCGGTCGTCTTCGCGCGCTGCGCGCGCCAATCGGCATGGAGATCGAGCCCGTGCTGGAGCGCATCCTCGCGCCCGAGCGGTTGGACGACCGGCTGCGCGCCTTCAGCGCCTTGCGGCGCGAGCTGGCCGACCTTGTCGGGGCGGCGCTTGCCGCCGCTCCCGATCCCGATACAGGCGACATCCTGGCGACACTGCGCGACGTCCAACTCGCCCAGGCCGGTTGGGCCGAGCGACGCGCCGACGAGTTCGCCGCCACGCGTGTGGGCGCTGAATCCGCCACACCCGACACCAGCGGCGATGCCTACCGTGACCCCGCGCTTCCCGCATCCGCTGCGAGAGCGCGTGCAGATGACCGGAATGTCACCACCCTCCACGATTCGCGCTTGGCTCAGACCACCGATCCGGCGGGTGATGTGCTGGACGCTGACATACTCGCGATCCCTCGGACGCCGCTACCCGAGGGCTCGACGCGAATGACCACCACGGACCACCAGGCAATGGTCCACACTCCCGCTGATGAACCCCGCGATCCGCATCCGCCGGAACCGGTATCGCCCTCCGACAGCGAAGCCGGCGTGCCAGAGGGAAGCCGCGCGCGGCGTGCGCGCTCTACGAATGGCAACCGCCCCGAAGGCGCCGATCCCGACCAGGAAAGCCACGACAAGAGTGGCCGACGCGTTCGCCACTAACACACGCCCTTGACCGGCACGCTCATCAACTAATCACGCGCCCGTCTCGCTCGCCGCTCAGTCGCGCGCTGCCCACGGCCGTCAGATACGCGCCCAGATCGTCGTGAGTCACGAATTGCCCATCGGACAGCTCCCAAACGGCTCCTCCAAAGCGCCGCATGAACCAACGATCGTGTGAGACAGCGATCACCGGCCCGGGAAACCCCAGCACCGCACTCTCGAACGCTTCGAGCACATCCAGGCTCAGATAGTTGGTCGGTTCGTCCAGTGCCAGCACGTTCGCGCGTTCCAGGATCAGCCGCGCGATCTCCAGCTTGCGCCGCTGCCCGACACTCAGGTCCACCACGGACTTCCTCATGTCCTCCAACCGGAAGTAGCCATGACCGATCAGGCCCGCGATGTACGACGCTTCTGGCCCGGCGATGCCATCGCGGTAGGCGTCGAGAACCGTGCGCCCACCCACCGGCGGCGCGGGCTCCTGTGGCAGATATGCCACCTGCGCGCTGGGCGCGTGCCGCACTTCGCCCTCGTCCGGCGCCACTCGCCCCGCCAGAACACGCAGCAGCGTTGTCTTCCCCACCCCATTCGGTCCCACCACCAGGATCCGCGCCTCCGGCCCGATCTCCAGGTGGAGATCATGAAAAAGCCAGCGTCCATCGCGCCGCGCGCCAATGCCTCGCGCCGTGATCACTCCCCGCGAGCTTAACCCCTCGCTCCGAAAGCGTGGACTGAAGACGAGCGGTTTGGGTGGCTTGGGCACGGGATCCGCCTCGATGCGCGCCAGCAACTGCGCGGCAGCATTCTGATGCCGCGCCGCCGCGCGTTCCACACGCTGGCCGAGGAAATTCGCGGCGGTCTTGTCGTTGTCGCGCGGAGATCGGCCCCCATGCCCAGTGCCGGTGGCCGCCTCGCGCACGCGCCGTCGCAGCGCCGCGATCTCCTCGCGCTGGCGGGCGTAGGCCCCGTCCCACTGACGACGCTCCTGCGCCCGCGCCCGGGCATACGCGTCATAGGCACCGGGATAGGCCATCACGCGGTGGCTCTCGTCGTCGACGGCAAGGATGCGATTCACCGCGCCATTGAGGAACTGCCGGTCGTGCGAAATCACCGCCACCGCGCCCGCATACGTCGCCACCGCGTTCTCCAGCCAGGCCAGGCTCGCCGCATCCAGATGATTGGTGGGCTCGTCGAGCAGCAGCAGGTCAGGAGACCCCAGGACCAACACCGCGAGCCCCACTCGCGCCTTCTCACCACCCGAGAGTGACGCCAGCGAGCGCGACCGATCCAGTTGCGCCACGCCCAGACCGGCCAGCGCGGCATCCACCCGGGCATCCAGGTCGTAGCCACCCTGATCCTGGTACCGCGTGACCACTGTCCCGTAATCCTCCAGCAGTGCTGGCATGGCCACTCGAGCGGTGACAGCCAACTCCGCTTCCAGCATTCGCATCCGTGCCGCCAGCGCGAGGATTGGGGCAGTAGCCATCTCCAGGTGTTCCGCGACCGTGCGGCCCACAGGCGCGGCGATCACCTGGGGTAGGTAGCCAATCCCCAGCCCCGCGGCCATGATGATAGTGCCCGCGTCCGGCGTGTCCTCGCCCGCCAGCATGCGCAGCAGCGTAGACTTGCCGGCGCCGTTGGCCCCGACGACGCCCACGCGGTCGCCCCGGGCAATCGTAAACGTGACGTCATCCAGGACACGAGCGGCCCCAAATGACTTTGTCAATCGCTCGACGCTCATGAGCATAGGTCGCTTCCTCATTGAGCGCGACGGCGGCCAGTCCACAAGGTGTGAGGCACCCCTCGCGCGGGTTCGTCTCACACGAATTGGCACGCCGCGGCGGCGCGTGCCCGGTGGGGCGCGGCGGTCCGCGCATGGTCGCGGTCGGTCACGGTGGGAGCGCGCCAGCGCCAGCGGAGCCGAGATGGCGCTATGCCCGGATGGCGGGAGCGCGCGGAGAAATGGAGCGCGGCCGATCGCGTGTCGTGCCGCCAGCGCCCCCCATCGGGTGGGGGGATATAAGGCGGATTATCGGCGGATGACCGGCGGGCGCGGGGCAGGCACATTGCATGTGCATGCCGTCATGGCCCAGAGAGGTCCGGAAGGGAACGGCACCGCGGCCGCTCGATGGTCATCATCGGGGCGTTTCCGCAACCGCGCGGCCGCGCTCGCATGGGTGCGTGTGCGCACCCAGCGGGCCAGCGTGTTCACAGCGTGTTCATCCGCCAGGGCTCAGGCGATCTTCAAGGGTGCACCTCCGCCCGACATGATATCGCCTCCGCCAGCCATGCGCAACCCGTGTTCTTGCGCCACGCGCCTCACGCCGCCGCCGCGTGCTATAGTCGGTGGGATGCGCGCCGCCCGCCGTCTCGTGGGCGCCCACCCCAACGCGAAGCGCCAGCCGGCGGACACTTGCGCGCGCGTGACGAAGGAGCAGCACCCATGCCGCGCGATCTGCCGCTCAGCAACGGGCACCTTCAGGTCAACTTCGACCGCGACTATGAGCTGCGCGACATCTATTGGCCGCACACCGGCCAGCCCAACCAGACCGACGGCCATCCCTGCCGCACCGGCGTCTGGGTGGATGGCGCGTTTCAGTGGCTCGCTGGCGATGGCTGGCGACGCGAGATGCTCTACGAGCCGGACACGCTGGTCACTCACGTCTCCCTCCAACGCGACGACCTGGCCATCGCGCTCGTCTGCAATGACGCCGTCGACTTCGACCGCGATATCCTCGTGCGCCGCGTGGAAGTCACCAATCAGGCCGACCATCCGCGCGAAGTCCGGCTCTTTTTCCACCACGATTGGCACCTTGGCGGGAGCGAAGGCGCGAACACCGTCTGTTACCGGCCCGATTTTCAGTCGATCGTGGCCTATAAGGATCATTACTACCTGTTGGTGAATGGCCAGGTCGGGACGAGCGCGGCACGCGCTGGCGGATCCGTGCCGCGGTCGGATGCTGGCGTGCGCTTCTGGGCCATCGGCTATAAGGAGTTTAACGGCCAGCAGGGCACGTGGGTGGACGCCGAGGACGGCGAGCTCGGCGGCAATCCCATCGCCCAGGGCTCGGTGGATAGCACCGTCGGCTTCCACCTGGGCCAGGTGGCGCCCGGCGCAAGCGCGGTCTGCTACTGCTGGCTGGCGGCCGGACCCGCCTTCCCCCAGGTGCGCCGAATCAACGACCTCGTCCTGGACCGTGGTCCCCAGAGCCTCATCGACCGGACCGCCAATTACTGGCACCTCTGGGTCAACAAACAGCCCCAGGACCTCGGGGACCTTCCACAACCCCTGATCGATCTCTATAAGCGCAGCCTGCTCGTCCTGCGCACCCAGATCGACCGCGACGGCGCGATCATCGCCTCCACGGACGACGATGTCTGGCAGTGGTCACGCGACAGCTACAACTACATGTGGCCCCGTGATGGCGCGCTGGTGGCCAACGCGCTTAGTCACTCCGGCTATGGTGAGATCACGCGCGCCTTCTTTCAATTCTGCGCCCGTGTGATCACTGAAGACGGCTACCTCCTGCACAAATACACCCCCGCCGGCGCGTTGGGCAGCAGCTGGCAGCCTTGGGTGAGCGATCAGGGCCAGCCAGAATTGCCAATCCAGGAGGACGAGACGGCCCTCGTGGTCTATAGCCTCTGGCAACACTATCAGGTCTTCCGCGACGTCGAGTTCATCCGCCCGCTCTACCGCCCGCTGGTAAAGGCCGCGGCGGACTTCATGGTCCGCTACCGCGAACCACACACCGGCCTCATCGGGCCGTCGTGGGACCTCTGGGAGGAGCGCTACGGCATCCACGCGTACACCCTCGGGACGGTCTACGCCGGTCTTCAGGCGGCGGCTGGCTTCGCGGACGCGTTCGGCGAGACGGCGCTGGCCCAGACCTACAGCACCGCGGCGGAGGAGATTAAGGCGGCGACCCGCAAATATCTCTGGCATGATGGCGAGGGACGCTTCCTCCGCCGCATCCAGGTCAAGCCCGACGGCTCGATTGAGCCAGACATGGTGCTCGACAGCGCGATCAATGGGCTCTGCCAGTTTGGCATGTTCGCCGCCGACTCCGACGAGGTCCAGCGCACGCTGGACGCCATCCAGCGGCGGCTCAGTGTCAAATCCGCGGCCGGCGGCATCGCGCGCTACGAAGCGGACTACTATCATAAGGTCGCCGACGACACCGACCAGGTCCCCGGCAATCCGTGGTTCATCTGTTCATGTTGGTTGGCGGAATCCCTCATCGCCCGTGCCACGACCGTCGACGATCTGCACGCCGCCATACCCATGCTGGAATGGGTGCGCGCGCGCGCCCTGCCCAGCGGCGTCCTCGCTGAGCAAATCAATCCCTTCACCAACGAGCCGCTGTCGGTTTCGCCTCTCACCTGGAGCCACGCCGAATATGTCGCCGCGATCCGCTGGTACGCCGGCAAGCACCGCCGCTTCCTCGTCGCCGATGTTCAGGCGCGCGCGCATGTCGCCGAGGCCGACGCCGCCGCGGCCGTGGCCGCCCAGCGAGGGGCGCAGTAATGTCGCGCTCGTCGCACACGTCGAGCGTTTCGCGTCAGCCCCCTATCCGCCTCGTGCTCTTCGACCTCGATGAGACTCTTGCGCCCGACGAGGAAACCAACGCCAGCCTGCTGGACGAGCTCGCGCGCGAGCTCGCCACAAGCCGCGGCGTCGCGCCCGACCGCTTCCTTGGCACCGTTCGCGACGCGACGCGCGACCTGTGGGAAACGGGACCGGCGGCCGCGTACGCGCAGCGCATAGGCATCAGCGCGCTCGAAGGGCTTTGGGGCCCATTCGGCTCAAGCACGGACCCCATGCTGAACGCGCTTCACATGTTCGTGCCGGAGTATCGGCGGCGCGTTTGGTCGCGAGTCCTGGCCGCGTGTGGGGTGTCCGACGCGGACGCCGCCGAACGACTCGCCATGCGATTTGCCACCGAGCGCGCCGCGCGCCAGCGCCCCTATGCATGGTCACGAGACACCCTCCTCGCGCTTCGCGACCACTTCCGCCTTGGCATGATCACCAATGGCGCACCAGACCTCCAGCGCCAGAAGCTCGCGGGCGCCGGGCTGGCGGAATACTTCGATCCGCTCGTGGTCTCCGGCGATCTGGGTATCGGCAAGCCGGAGGCCGAGATCTTTACCCACGCGCTGGCGAGCGCCGGGATCGCGGACTCCAGCGCGGCGGTCATGGTAGGCGATAGCTGGCACCGCGACGTCCTCGGCGCTGTGGGAGCCGGCTTGCGCGCCATCTGGATTGATCCAACGGCCGCGCTCCTCCCCGTCCTCAATGCCATCGCCCAGGGCATCCCGTCCATCGCCGACGTGCGTATGCTTCCATCATTACTCACCGCGCTCAGCCAAAGTTCTTGACCGTCCCCCAGGCACCATTCAATGGCACTCTGGGATCAGTAGCGACGAGGATGCTGATGCCGTCCTCATCTGGCCAGCAATACGCGCAGGAGAACGTCGCCGCCGGCGTGACATGGGCATACGTCTTCTCCAGGTCACTCGCCGCCACGTTAACGGCAATGATGACTCCCCCCGAGCACCGCCCTGGTCCCCAGAGATAGTAGTTGTTGTGCCCGCTAATAGCTGGCGGGAGGTGCTCCGCCGGCCCGAAGAAGTTCAGCGCGCTCGCCTCGCCATAGTTCGCCGTGAAAATGCAGGCTTGCGCGCGCTCGTCCGGCGGCAGCACGTCGTACACCCGGGCCACCGCGCGCGTCAGTTCCATCCAGCCGAAGCGGTCGGCGAGATATTGAGGCAGCACGCTGGTCTGCCCACCCTTTCCGGCCCCCGAGTTCCCGATGAAGCTCAGGAAAGTATAGTCGCGGGCATACGTCGCCGGTGGCAGCACCGGCATGGCCAGCGGCGCCAACAGCAACCCGCTCATCACCAGCGCGCCCGCGTAGGCCGGGCGTAGCCACTCACGGCTGGCTTTGCGCGCGGCCTCCGCCAGGACCACCGCCCCGCCGGCAAAGAGCATTGGGTAGGCTGGGGTAAAGTAATACGGCTTGCCATTGACCAGCGTCAACAAGATGTACGAGAACACCCACGTCCAGCCAAGCGCACGATACGGTTTCCCCGCCGGGCGCCGGAAGTAAAACACCAGGCCGCCGATCCACAGCGGCAGGGTCAGGGGATTGGTAATCACGAGTTGATTGATCAAAAAGTCGAGCGCCCCATTGCCATGGCTGCCGTCCGCGAAGAACTGGAGCGTCGGCCATCCATTGGTGGCGTTCCAGAGCAGGTAGGGCGCCAGAAAAATGCCAGCGATGGCGCCGCCCAACCACGGCCAGGGCGTGCGGAAGTCGCGGCGCAGTGGCGTGAGCAACACCCCCACCACGAGCGCCAGCCCGAAGAAGAGTATGGTGAGCTTGGTGAAGAGACCGACGCCCGCCACCAGGCCGAAGAGCAGCCAGAGGCGAGGCTCGTGCCGTCGGACGACCAGCATCACCACGTACGCGGCCAGCGCCCACCAGAGAGCGTCCAGTGCGTCCATCGAGAAGATCGACCCATTCGCCATGAACACCAGCGTCGTCAGGCTCCCCACCGCCGCGAGCGCCCGCGCCGCGCGGCCCCCACCCAGTTCGCGAGCCATCAGCCCGGTGACAAGCACTAATGCGGCATTGGCCAGCGCCGGAATCACATGCAGGGCTACGAGGTTGTCGCCCGCGAGAACACGCACGAGCGCGGCCAGCAGAGCGGTGAGCGGCGGGAAGTCTACATAGCCGAGTGCCGGATGGCGTCCGCTGATGATGTAATACAGCTCATCGCGGAAGTACCCGTAATTGCCCGCCACCAGCATGTGCCCGACGAACCCGGCGAGCGTGACGTAGGCCAAGACCGCGTTCGCGCTCAGAAGGCGGTCACGGGTGAAGACCGCGCGGAGCGCTAGTGCGCGGGATCGGAGCGCGAGTGCGCGAGAGCGGACGGCGGCTGACATAGCGTTGCGCTCCTCGCGTTGAAATTTCAGGAGCGGCCACCAAGCCGCTATCCCCCGTCCCGGCGGACTCTACCAGGACATGGACCGAGGCGCACCAGGACGCCCACGTAGTGTCGCCACATGATCCATAGTCCACATAGTACAGGACACCACATTACGGGCCGATGCACCCGCATTACAGCGGCATTACCCGCGCATGTGACCTCGAGGGAAGAGCCCCGCCGCCTCCCTCCACACCTGGCCATTTTCCGGCCCATTTCTGACATCGCGCGTCATAGGGCTTATCCATATAATAGCCCGCTGGCCGCGCCGTCGCTGGACCTTCGTCCCCTTTGCCCGCCACCCACACGCCCGCCGTTCAGGATGAGACGCGGACCTGCGGTTCCGCCTCCTCGCCCTACCACCCCGCTCGTCGGCGCGGATTCCCCGCGTCCTTCAGGGCGCCTCCTTGCTGTACGGCCACACCCGCCGTCGGCCAGGGCGCCCTCCGGGGCGCCACCGCTCACCTCGCCGGCTCAACCGGTCGCTCGCCAGCACCCCGCCCGAAGCTCAGGATTACCCGCGGAACTCAATTCCGCATCCTCGCCAGACCACTGCTCGCGCCCATGGTCGCCGTCACTTTTTTGACCGTGATCGCCGACATCTTCACCCGCATCACTCGCGGCGAGTCGCCATGGCCCGTATCCGCGAACACGTTTAGCGCGTCGGGAGCGTGCTCCATCATCCCGCCCACGGCGCGTCACGAATAGCGCTATCGGGGCCCAGCGGCACATGCTCGGGCAGGTCCGCCGCCAACACCTCGACCACGTCGAGGAGATCGACCAGGTCGAACGGCTTGGGGAGCAGCGCGTCAGCCAGGGGGAAATCGCCCACGCGCAATCGACCAGCCGCCGACATGACGATTAAACGATGGGCACCGCGAAGGCTCGGGTCGGCATTCCAGGCCCGATACACCGCATAGCCATCGAGCACTGGCATCATGAGATCGAGCAACACGACGCAAGGCCGGATGGCACGGCGCAGGCATTCCAGCGCCTGCTGGCCGTTACCTACGGCAGTCACGTCGTACCCCTCGCCATCCAGCACATCGGACAGGAAGCCGCGAATATCCACATTGTCATCGGCGATCAGGATCGCGGCCATAACGTCCTTCCCGGTCGCCGCGGCGACTGATAACCTTGGGGTTGCGACACCCGCTCGACGCCGCGCTCCTTGGCCGGTCGTTCCGCATCCGCACAGCAAACCTGACGACGAGAGGCAAAGCGGCAAGCCCAGGGCGCGGAACCAGCATGTCCCTCCCCGTGCGCAAGGACCATGCCCGAGCGGTTCGCGGGTCCCCACACCCACTCATTGATCGCGGGGGGTGATCGCGAGATGTTCCCGCGATCAACCACAGTGACGCGCTGAAGGCACCTCCGGTTCGCCGGAGATGCCTTCAGGTTATCGGCCACGAGCGCGGCCTCAGTTGTGATCGTGATGCCCCTGCGGGCCGCTCTCACGCTGCCACCTGCCAGCTTGCCGCTCACCGGCGGCGCGCTCGCGATGCACGCGCTCCTGGAGCACGATTAACCGTTGGGCTTCCTCCAGGGTGAAGCCGCGGTCGAGCAGCGCATCGATCAGCAGGTCCTCGTAATACTGGCGCACGGTACCACCTCCCCGATGCTCACTCTGGCTCTCATGGACCCCATGGGTGCGGGATGGCTAACCGGCCGGCACGCATCGCCCGCGCACGCGGTTGGTGGTGGCCACACGGCTCAACCGCGAGTCGTGCACGAAGCGCTACGCCCCCTCCATGCCGGAGTCGCCGCCGCCCGCCAACGGGCGCCGGACTCGCGCGACGCGGGCGCTCCAGCGGTGAAGGTTCGGCGGGTCGCGGAACCACCCAGGTTGACGGGCTTGCGCGGTCCTCTGGGCATGCTGGCCTCCACCGACGCCTTACACGTACGCAGGGAGTGGGCCAACAGGCCCCTGCCCTCATCCGTCGTTCGCATCTGTCTCTGCTCATAGTATAGCGCGCCGCGGCCAGTACGTGTAGCTGCTTCGATCTGTGAAGCTAGGCCCGCGCGGCGGCTTGACGTCCCACACGCCAACTCCGCTCGCCACCCAGCCAACACACCTCACCCACCCGCCTCAGACCCTCCATGACCACCTAAAGACTCCAGTCCGGACGAGTCCCACACCACGATGGGCAGCAGGCCAAGGTCCACGTCGCCCAGCCGCTCAGGACCCGCGGCCTCCACCGCGTCGCGCAGGCGCAGCGCGTCCACGGTCAACCGCTCCACCTCCACGCCCATGCACCGTGGCCCGAACGGCTCGAGATACTCGGCTCCGCTCTGAAGCTTGATCATGGCCCCGCGATAGTTGCCACGCAGAAGGTGATAGCAGCCAACGCCCACCTGCAGAATCCCTTTGTACAACACCCGCACCGGCCCTGGTTCCTCGTTCCAGATGCCTTCCAGCGTCTCGTGGCACTCAAAATATTCACGCGCATTGAATTGCTCGAGCCCATGGATGAACGCCGCGCTCGGCGCGTCCGCACACGTGGCCCGCGGCGCCGCTGGGCGCGACCCGCGGAGGGCACGCAAACGCTTGAGCCCGGCGCGCCGGCCCACTCCTGGTATCGGTTCGGCGCCATCAACCGCGCTCGCGGCGTCGTCATTCCCACTCGTTGCCTCCGCGCCCGTCGCGTCCGCACCTTCGTCCTTCGCGTTCATCGTCGGCCTCCTCTCCAGGGACCGCGCCAATGACGGCGAGCGCCGGCCAATCGGCCGGCGCTCGCGTCTCGCATGGGTTCGTCAGTTCGCGCCCTGCTCGGCGACACGCAGCCGACGGCTGAGTACCGCCAGCAGCTTGATCCCCATATCTGGGGCCTCACGCAGGGCCGCGCGGAAATCCCAAACCGGCAGCACCAGTGCTGTAGTGGGCTCGATCGCCGTGACGGAGGCCGACCGCGGCAGATCATCAAGGAGCGACATCTCGCCAAGCACCTCGCCCCGGCTCATTGTCCGCAGCTCGTGCTCGGTTCCATCATCACCTTTGCGGGTGACACGCACCTGTCCCCGCGTGATGATGAAAAGTCCGACGCCTGTCTCACCCTGGCGCATCAACGTCGCGCCCGCTGGATACTCGCGCTCACGACAGTTGCTACTCAGCAGCTGTAGATCGCGCTTGGTCAGGTTCGCGAACAGAGGGACCTGGGCCAGCACGTCTTCGTACATCGCACGCTCTCCTCTACTGGTCGCTCGATCGGCCGGGATCATACGCGCCGCTGGCTTGCGGCCCGCGCCATCCACCCTCAGGGCCTGAGGTTGGATCCGGCATCCCCCATGAGCCCTGGGCTCCCGAATTGGGGCCGGAGTTGGGCGCGGGCATTGTCCACGGCATCGGTGGCGGCGCGCCCGCCCCGCTATCTGGCGCGCCCCAGGCGCCGGGCATCGCGCCATTCTCCATGCCCATCGGTGCCCCCATGGGCGCTGGCCTGCCACCGTCCGGGCCGAGCCACGTCGGACCACCCAACTGACTTCGCGTTGTCGAGCCCACTCCCGCGGCCGCGGGCATTCCGCCCATCTGTGGCAGTGGTGGCAGGCCAGGGAGCGCGGGCATCGGGCCCGCCAGGAACGGATTCGGCCCGTCCATCGTGCCGCGTCCGCCCGGCCCCATTGGACCACCCATCGCGCGACCACCCTGTGGCGGCTGCCAGGCTGGGCCCATGCCACCGCCCATCGGCGCTCCCATCGCGCGACCGCCCAGCGCCGACATGCCGCCCACCATCGAGCGCGGGCCACCAAGGCCACCGGAATTGCCGCCCGGCGCGCCCATCATGCTGCTCTCGCTACCAGGCCGCATACCGCGCCGACCCAGCGCTCCGCCCATCGGACCGCCCATATTGTTATCTGTCGACATGCCCGACGTCGCCCGCGCGCCCACACCGACCATTTCACGCCTACCCGCCATTTCAGACCGCGAGGCGAGGCCATTGCTCTTGCCCGAACGCGACGGCCGTACTGCCTGCACAGTCGGGTTACGCTCGCCCAGCTTCGTATCGGTACCCGGCGGCAGCGGTCCACGCCGCACACCCACCAGCTGACGCAGCTGCTGCACGACCGTCTCCAGCCGTTCCGCGTTCTCGTTGGTCTGCTGGCTATCGCCCGCGACCTGCTCGGCGACCTCCAGCACCGCCTGCATGGCGCCGGTCATCCGTTCATACGTCGCCGCCTGTTGGTGGCTCGCGACACTGATATCGCGCACCGACCGCGTGATGTACGCGATGATCGAGTCGAGCTGCGTCGGCGAGATGTCGGCGCGGCGTTGGAGCACTTGATTGCCCATCTGCGCAAGCTGCTCCGTCCGCCGCGAGATGTCGTTCGCGGTCTCCGAGAGGCTTTGCAGGGCCTGGTTGATGGCATTGATGGCCCACACCTGCTGCGTCGAGCCCGAAGCCTGTTGCGACGCGATTTCGGCGAAGTGCTCCGACGCGCCGCCCACCTGCCGGGCCGCGCGCTGCAACGTACCAACGATAGCGCCCGTGACGAACAGGGCCAGGATCACGCCCGCCACCATGATGATCGTCCCGATCAACACCAGCTTGATCGTCGTATCCGCCACCAGCTTGGTCACCGCATCGAGCGGCAGACCGACCGCCAGCACCCCGATCACCTCGTTGCCCGGATTGTAGATCGGCGCGTAGGTCGCGAAGAAGGCGCTGCCATCCACCGTGACCTGGCCCGTCCAGTCATGCGGCTGGCACGACGGCGTGGCGGTCTGCGTCGGCGGGGTGAGGCACATCAACGCGCGTATGTCCTGTCCGCCCGCGGTTGGTACGTCGCTGTCCAGAGACCGGCCAACATTGCGGGCCGCGATCGCCCCAGCCTTGCCCGGAATAGGCAGTGTGGTCGAGATGCGTGAGCACGGATGCGCCGAGGACGGAAAAGAGTTGCCCTTATTGTCGCTGCACTGATAGACCGAGATGATGCCGCGGATGTAGTGCTGAACCTCGTCCACATAGTCCGTATCGTTGGAGAGCGGATATTTGCCGATGGCGCTGGGATCGCCGTTGTTGGCGACGTTCTGCGTCCCCGCCGGAGAGTCGGCAATCATCGTGTTATCTGAGCCAATGGACACGTTCTCACCATAGCTCGTGCGCAGCACCAGCTGGGCGAAATTCATGTCCTGCTGCTCTTCGGTCGTGGCCTGAGTTTGCACGTATTGCTGGATGGCTGTCTCGGTGATGAAGAGGGTAGCCACCGTGCTCAGGACCGCCGCGATCAACACGATAATGGTCAACTGCGGGCGGATGCCCAGACGCCACCTTCCGCTGGGACCCATAGCGCTTTCCCCCTCGATCTTCGCCCGGGCCCGGTGCCACCGCGACCGTCCTACCCGCGCATCGGACGGCGCTAGGGCCGCCACACCACATCATCAACACCACCGCACGACACGACGATCAGCATGACACCATGACTAGAGTACAACGTGGCGTCCGCGCGCCGCCGCGGAACAGGACTCCGCGCCGCCATATCCCGAGGTCGCGACCACACCCGCACCACCCTCACTCCACGAGCCCGAGGAGCCGCAAGTGCTCGATGACCGCCTGCACCTCCTCCTCGCTCCGTCGCGTCAGGCGCGAGAGGTCCGCCAAACCGCGCCGGCCATCCACCAATAGCAGCACCATGCGCTCTCTGCGATCAAGCGGTAATGGCTCACTCG
Source organism: Ktedonobacterales bacterium (assembly GCA_025450405.1). Taxonomy (GTDB): domain Bacteria; phylum Chloroflexota; class Ktedonobacteria; order Ktedonobacterales; family JADMIN01; genus JANWHL01. Next base: position 112 of record JANWHL010000120.1, on the reverse strand, counting down.
CGTTGCCACGCGGGGTACGGCGCGGGATCATCTGCGCGCCCACCAGCGTGCGCCCCACTGCTGGCAGCGGCGCGGACGGATAGCTGGAAGGCGCGCTCGGCTGCGAGCCTGG
>JANWHL010000119.1 GCA_025450405.1 Ktedonobacterales bacterium | reverse complement strand
CCGCCGGGCCGGTTAGTCCCGCGCTCGACCCGCTGGCTGGCGATCCTCGTCGGGCTGCCATTTCTCGGCCCACTTTTCACCGCCGAGGAAGCGACGCGGCAATCCACGCCACCCCAGCTTCCAAACGTTCCTCTGGCCCATCTGGCGATCAACGTCGCCCTCCTGGCCGGCGACGCCATCACGGTGGGCATTCTCATCATCGGCATCGTGCCTCAGCTCTACGTGGCCTACCTGCGTCTCGACGAATCGGGCCGGGTACCGCGCCCGCGTGGGGGCACCCTCGCCGCGGGCGTCGCGGCGGGCGTTGGTGGCGTCGTCGCGGCCGCCCTCATCTTCACGCCGGTCACTGGCAAGCTCACGCCAGCCCCACACATCCTGTACATCGCCGTCTTTCTCGCCGTGGCATTGCCGCTCGTGGCGGCGGCCCTGGCGCTGCCGCGCGTACGGCCCTACGACGGCCCGGCGCTGGCGTATCGCGCCCTGGTCTACGGCGCGCTCACGGCGGCGCTCATCGGCGTTTATTTCATCTGCGTCGGCGTCGTGTCCGCGGGCTCGTTCGCGGTGGGCTCGTTCGCGGCGGGTGGGCTACCCCCGCTCGCCGCCCTGGTGGGTGTCGCGGCAATATCCGCCCTCATCCGACCACTCCGCCTGTTCCTCAAGCGCACGGTCGCCGAACGTGTTTTCCCGCGCCTCTTCGTCGTGGAGACGCACGTGACCGCACTCGGCGATGCGCTCCGCGACCAGGTAAGCCTGGACATGCTCAGCGATCGGCTTGTGGCCGGCGTGTCCGCTGCTCTCCAACCCGATTCAGTGACCCTCTGGCTGCGCGGCGCGCCAAGTCTAAGCGGCGAGGCGGTCCGCCGGCTGCTCCCACGATATGCTCCTCAGGCGCGTGGCGCCGGCCGGGACGCGCCGGACAGTCCCGCCTGGGAGCTGGAGGTTGGCCGGCACGCCGGAGCGGACGCCCCGCCCCCGGAGACGCGCGCGCTGACCGTCGCCACGGATGACCCACTCCGGGATGTGCTCCCTCGCGGAGGCGGCACCCTCGCCGCCGACGATTTGCCGGCCGCGTCGCCCTGCGGGCGGGCGCTTCGTGCGCGGGGGGCCAAGCTCGTCCAGTATTTCGGCGACGATGGCGAGATCTTCGGCTTGCTGGTGCTGGGTCCGAGGGCGGGCGGCGCCGGCTATTCGTTCGACGATCGCGAGGCGCTCGACGTCCTCGCCGAGAGCGTATCCCCCACCGTGCGCGTCGCCTTGTTGCTCCATGAGCAAGATGTCGAGGGACGCGAGCGTGAGCGCGTGGATCAGGAGCTGGCCACGGCCCGCCGCATCCAGCAGACCCTGCTCCCCAAAGTGATCCCCGCCCTCTCCGGCTGGGAGATCGCCACGCACTACCAGCCGGCGCGCGCGGTCGGCGGCGACTTCTACGATTTTCTGCCGTTCGCGGATGGCCGGCTCGGCCTCGTCCTCGGCGATGTGACCGACAAAGGAGTGCCCGCCGCCCTCGTCATGGCGACCACACGCAGTATGCTGCGCGCCGCCGCGCTCGACTCGGCCACGCCCGGCCCGGTTCTCGCCCGCGTCAACGACCTGCTCTACGCCGACCTGCCGGCCAGCATGTTCGTCACGTGCTTCTATGCGATCCTCGACCCCGCGACGGGGCACGTCATCTATGCCAACGCCGGCCAGGACCTGCCGTACCTGCGCCGGGCGGACGGGTGCGTGGCGGAGCTGCGCGCCACGGGCATGCCGCTCGGCCTGATGCCCGGCATGGAGTACGAGGAACGCGAAGACGTGTTGGCGTTGGGCGACGGCATCCTGTTCTACAGCGATGGTTTGGTGGAAGCCCACGACCCCGCCCGTGAGATGTTTGGATTTCCCCGCCTCGCGGAGCTCCTCGCCGGCACGACCCTCGACCGCCGCGTGCTCGAAATGTTGCTGGGCGCGCTGGCCACCTTCACCGGCCCGGCCTGGGAGCAGGAAGATGATGTGACCCTGGTGACACTCCGGCGCTACGGCTAGGCGGTTACGGATAAGCGGTTACGGATAGATGCCGCGGACTTCGGTGGCCTCAGCCACCCGCGCGACCGCCAGCAAGTAGGCCGCCGTGCGGAAATCGCACCCCTGTTCTTCGCGCTTGGCCTCCACCGCGTTGAAGCTTTGTACCATGATGTGCTCGAGCCGGTTGTTGATCTCGCCCTCGTTCCAGAAGAAGCGCTGTAGGTCCTGCACCCACTCGAAGTAGCTCACGGTGACACCGCCGGCGTTGGCCAGGATGTCGGGCACCACCGCGATGCCGTGCTCGTGGAAAATCGCGTCGGCCTCTGGCGTTGTCGGACCGTTTGCCGCCTCCACGATGAGGCGCGCCTTCACGGCAGGAGCGTTATGGTGGGTCAACTGGCCTTCGAGCGCCGCCGGCACGAGGATGTCCACGGGCAGCTCCAGGAGCGCCCCGCCCTCGATCGCCTCGGTATCGGGCAGCCCAGTGAGCCGGCCCGTGCGTTTCACCTGCTCCAGCGCTGCGGGCACGTCAATCCCATGCTCGTTATAGATGGCGCCATACATGTCACTGAGCCCCACAACTTTGCATCCATGTTCGTGCAGCAGCTTCGCCGTTACCGAGCCGACGTTGCCGAAGCCCTGCACCGCCACCGCGGCGCCGTCCATGGAGATGTCCAGCACCCGGCATGCTTCGCGCGTGATGATGAAGACTCCGCGCCCGGTGGCTTCAACACGCCCTTGGCTGCCACCGATGGCCACCGGCTTGCCCGTCACCACCGCCGGGATCGAGTACCCATGATGCATCGAATACGTGTCCATTATCCAGGCCATAATTTGCGGATTCGTGTTGACATCCGGCGCGGGAATGTCGGACTCCGGCCCGATGACACCGGCGATCTCTGTCGCGTAACGGCGGACCAGACGCTCCAGCTCGCGGGCCGAGAGCGTCCGCGGGTCCACAATCACCCCGCCCTTCGCGCCGCCAAATGGGATGTTGACGACCGCGCACTTCCACGTCATCCACATCGCTAGCGCACGTACCTCGTCGAGCGTGACCCGCGTGTCGAAGCGAATACCGCCCTTGGCGGGACCCCGGTTGATATTGTGTTGCACACGATAGCCGCGATACATCTGGATGGTCCCGTCGTCGCGGCGGACCGGAAAATTCACGGTAAGTTCACGCTTCGGCTCGCGGAGAATCGCCCGAAGTCCCTGGGGCAGGTTGAGACGCTCGGCGGCCGAGTCAAATTGCTCGACGGCGACGGCGAACGGATTGAGTTCCTCAGTCTCGACAATAGCCACGTGCGGATTCCTCTCTGTTGACCGGCAACGGCCACGAATGCGGAGCAACGCCGCTCCGTAAGGATGAGGACAGGGGAAGTGGACTCGCCATCTCCGGCGGTCCGCCTGGACGACACCGTCGCCCACGGGTCGTCACGGAGGCGATTTGAGGGCGCCCGCCGGCAGCTCGAGCATGTAGGAAGCCGTCTGCATCTCCGTCTCGGAGATGCCGACCTCGATGGTGCGCAGACCGGCGCTCATGCCGCGCTGACTCAGCACCTCCGCGATGCGCACCGCCAATCGCTCGGCCAGCCGCTCCGTGGTTACGTTGTCCACGGCCAATGCCACCACGGTCGACCGCGGGAGCACATAGCGCGTGCCGTCCTCCGCCGCAATCTCCCACGCGCCCGCGCCGGAATCGCGCACCTGGAGGAGTGGATTGGTCAGGGGCATCAAGAAGCGGTGGTCCCACTCTTTACAGAGCCCACGCACGATGTCCTTGAACCGCACAAAATCCAGCACGATGGAATCTGGCGACAGGTCGCCACTCACCTCGACGCGCACCCCGTAATTGTGCCCATGCAGGGGCTCGATCGCTCCGTCCAGGGTGATGAAGTGCGCGGCGCTAAAACCCAGATTGCCGCGTTCGATGACAATTTTCCAGGCCACGGCGGGCTCCACGGCGCACTAGAGTGGGGAGTACTCGGGGGGTGTCCTGAGGAGAGTACCCGACATCAAAGGTCCGCACCGACACAAGGAGTCCACACGGCGTCCGACCACCCACCTCACGGTGTGGATTATAGCATGCCACGTGGGCCGCGATCACCGCGTTTTTCGCCGCTCTCGCCGTGTCCTGGGATGGTCCGCGGAGCGCCGGCGGCGGCAACGACAGCGCTGGCGGCGGCCATCAGAACATCAGACGGGCGGGCACGACCAGTGGCCAGGGGGCCAGCATCGCGACCGCGCCGCAGATCAGGCCAACCGCCCACCCCAGCACCACCTGGCCGCCCGTATGCCGGCCGAGCGCCACGCGTGACCAGCCCACCAGCAGCGCCGCCGCGGCCGCCGCCACACCGATGAGGCTCACAGGCGTCGCCAGCCACAAGACGGCGGCGCACAGGGCCGCCGTCGTGGCGTGCGCGCTCACCTTGTACCCAAAATTGATTAGGGAGTTCAGCACATTCGCGGCGACCAAACCCACCGCGGCCCGGATTGCCGTGGAGGGCGCGCCCAACTCGACGAACGAGAACACGGCGGCCAGCATGCAGGCGATGCCGAGGGGATACAGGATGTAGCGCTGGCGGCGGACGCTGACATCCATGTCGGTCCACTGGCCGCGCGCCACCTGCACGAGCACCAGCACGCCAATGGGCACGATGCCAATCGCCACGGCCACCACGACGAGCCGGGCGGCGTCCGTCAGTGACCCATGCGCCAGGTAGGTCAGGATGCCCAGGGTCGCCAGCGGGACCACGACCGGATGGATGATGGCCGAGATCGCGCGCGCCACCCATCGGACTATCACCGCCCCGGTCCTGGTCGCTTTCATCGGCACTCCCTCAGTACTCACCGATGCCCGCGGTTCAAGCGGACATCGGTGGCCTCGTCGTGCCTTCCTGGTCCCGCAACGAGGTAGGCAGCGACATTGCTAATCTCTTGTACACCCACGCACGCGATCGTGTCAACGTGCGGCTTGCGAAACGCTGTCAGCCACATGTTTCCGACCCGCGCAAGGAGTCCTCGCCCTACAGCGCGAACCGACAGCGAGTGGTACACTGTGGCTGGGCACCGGTGGTTGAAACGACGCCCAAGTGCTTAGCCTGGCGTCGGGGCCGACCGCGCTATTGGGTTGTCGGGCGAAGTAGGACGGTTGGCGGGATGGCGGATCAGACCAAGCGCACGCGCCAGCGAAAATCCGCCGGGAGCGATCTCGCCGAGCCTGTCACCCCAGCGACCGCCATCGAGACACCGCCTCAGGACCTAGCGCGGACTCGCGAGGTCCCGCCCGCGGACCGAACGCGCGCTCGCAAGGCGCCGGGCGCGGAGCCTCCGGCGGAGATACCACCCCGCGAGCCCTGGGACGAGGTTCCAGACGCCCCGCCTGGCGAGCCGTGGGACGATGCTCCAGAAGCGCCACCTGAGCCCATGCTGAGCGAGGTGGTCGAGGCCGACCTCCGCCAGGGTGGCGTGCTCTCGCGCGCCCTCGATGGCTACGACGAACGCCCGGCCCAGGTCGCCATGGCCCGGCTCGTCGCCGACGCGCTCGAAGCCGGAGATCACGCGGCGATCGAAGCGGGCACGGGGACGGGCAAGTCACTCGCCTACTTGCTCCCCATCATCCGCTCGGGCAAGGTCGCCCTCGTCAGCACCGCCAACAAGGCACTCCAGGAGCAGCTCTACTACAAAGATATCCCCTTCATCCAACGCCACATCCGTGACTTCAAAGCCGCGCTGGTCAAGGGCATGGCGAACTACCTCTGCCTGGACCGCCTCGAAGAGGAGCGCACTTTTCAGGGCCTCGTCCACGAGCGGGCGTTTGAGCGCATGCTGGAGATCGCGAACGGCGATGAGTGGGATGGCGACCTCGACCTGCTGCCCACATCACTCTCGCCCGCCACCCGCGGTCGCGTCGCCGCCGATGGCGACCAGTGCGCCTGGAGCAAGTGCCCCTTCTTCGGTGATTGTTATGTCCGCAAGATGCGCGAACGCGCGCATGACGCTCAGGTGATCGTGGTGAACCACACTCTCCTGCTCCTCGACGCCGCCATGGACGGGTGGCTGCTCCCCGAGCGCGACGTCGTGGTCCTCGACGAAGCGCACCATCTGGAGGAAGAGGCGACCCGCGCCTTTACCATCACGGTGACCCCTGGCCGCGTCCAGAGCCTCCTGGCCCAGCACCGCCTGCGCGAACACGCCGACGCAGACAAGCAACAAGAAGCGACCGATGCCAACGTCCGGTGCTGGGACGCCGTCAACCGGCGCATCAACGCGACGTGGCGCACCAAACAGCCCCTCGCCGAGCCGCTGGAGGAGGGGCTGCGCCTGGCCACGGCGATTGACGACGTCGCGGCCAGTCTGGTGCGCAATGCTCCCAGGGAGCAGGACGACCGCGACACCCAGCTTTATGAGAAGCTCACCAAACGCGCGCGCAGCCTCGCCGCCGATCTCCGCGCCGTCTTTGGGGTGCCGGACCCCGAGGGCACGGTCTACTACGTCGACCCCGGCGGCGATGCCGAGAGTGCTGAGCCCGACGGGCTGACCAGCGCTGGCGGCCGCGGCCCACGGCGCGGGATACCCCGCCCCAGCGTCTCGGCCGCGCCGCTCGCCGTCTCCGAGCTCCTCGGAGAGCGTCTGTTCACCAAGGTCCCGGTGATTGCGACCTCGGCCACGCTCGCCATCGGCGGCGATTTTGGGTTCTTCCGTGCGCGTGTCGGGTTGCCCGAGGCGCAAGAACGTGTGCTGCCGCTCGCGTTCGACTTCGCCTCCCACGCGGTGCTGTATGTCCCGCGTCTGCGCCACGAACCGGCGTTTGGCGACGGCAGCGGCGCGTACCTCGAAGAGCTTGGCAATCAGATGGTAGACCTAGTGACGGCCTCCGGCGGGCGCGCGTTTCTCCTGTTCAGTAGCCAGCGCGCCCTGCGAGCGGTCCACGCCCAGATAGGCGCCACGCTCACCGAGGCGCTCGATTGCGCCGTCCTCGTCCAGGGCGGGGGCGCGAGCCGCGCCGAGCTCGTCCGCCAGTTCCGCACGGAGCCGCGGCCGGTGCTCTTCGGACTCAAGTCGTTCTGGGAGGGTGTCGACATTACCGGGGAAGCGCTGTCGCTGGTGGTGATCGACAAGCTACCGTTTGTGCCCCCCGACGACCCCATCCAGGAAAAGCGCGTGGCCCACATGAAGGCGGCGGGCGAGAACTGGTTCGGAGGCTACACACTCCCGTTGGCCATCCTGCAACTCAAGCAAGGCGTGGGGCGTCTCCTCCGCACCCGCGACGACCGCGGGGTGATGGCGATCCTCGACACGCGTATCCATACGAAGTCGTATGGCCGGCAGGTGCTCACCGCGCTCCCGCCCGCGCGTCGTAGCGCGAACATCGCCGACGTGCGTGACTTCTTCGCGACCTGAGCGCCGTGCCCTGAGCGCCGCGACGTCTTTGCGCGGCATCCATTGGCCCGCGGGAGCCCTCGAGCCCACGCACAGCGCTGGCGAACAGCCCCGCTTTACGCCGGTACAACTCTTGCGGCAGCGGGCGGGCGTGGATGCCCTGGTGCCCTCGTTAGCGCGCGCAAAGCTGGCGCTATTGCGCTGGGGGACCCCGCGCGCGGTATAGTAGTGCCTGCGAACTCGCAGGAGGTGATAGCACTCTTGTCCAATGCCTCAACCGCGCGGAATGGCCCCGCGCCCCAGCGCACTCCGCGGCCCATACGACCATCGCGTGCCATGCGTCCCGTCTCGCGCCGCGCCGCCGCCGGCGAATCCCGTGCGGCCGCCCGCGCGACCCGTTCTCGACCTTCCAGCCGCCTGATGGTGGCCATGCTCGACGACGACGACGTCGCGCGGGGCGAGCTGCGTGCCGCGCTTGCCCGCCAGCGGGGTATTCACGTGGTCGCGGAAGCCGGACGCGGGGCCGACTTGCTCGTCTCGATGGCCGAGCGCCAGCCCGATGTGGTCGTGCTCGACGTGATGCTCCGCCGCGAGAATGGTCTCGACCTCGTGCGCATCCTGCGGCGCTCATTCCCCGCCGTCCGTGTCGTCGTCCTCACCCATCAGCTCGACGAGGGGCTGCTGCTCGCGGCCCTGCGCGCAGGCGCACACGGGTACCTGGACCGCGGCCAGGCCGCCGGTCGGCTTGTGGCGGCACTGCGACTCGTGGCGGGTGGCGAACGCATCCTCCCCGACCAGCGCGCCGTCACCCACGTCGTACGTGAAGTCGAGCGCCTGGCGCGTGCCGAGGCACAGGTCCGGCTTGGTCTCACGGCAATGGAGCGCGAGGTCCTGGAGTTGGTGGCGGCCAACTGGAGCAATCAGGCCATTGCCAACCAACAGGTGTGTAGCGTGGCGACCATCAAGCGGCGACTGGCGCGCATATTTGAGAAGCTCCAGGCGCGTGACCGCGCCGGGGCGGTCGCCGAGGCGCGACGTCGCGGGGTCATCTAGCGCGCCGTTCTGGCCGCCAAAATGACCACCAAAATGACCACCGGGCGGCGGACGCGGCATCGGGCATGGCACAATGGTGCTGGTTGCCAGTGGCACAGGTCTCGCGACAGGCCACACGCGCGGATGCCATGCGAACCGCCAAGTGAGGGGCTGCCAACCCATGTTTTCGGAGGGTGCTCACTATTCTCGTTCGCCATGATCCCAGCGCGGCGCCGGCTCTCCGGTCGCCGCGGGCGGGCCCCCGTGACATTCCCGCGCTGGATGGCCTCCGAGCGCTCGCCGCGTTGGGTGTCTGCGCGTATCACGCGTTGGGACTCGTCAACAAACGCTTCACCATTTTCGGCGCGGACGTCACCAGTGCGTGGTATTACCTCCAGACTGGTGTCCACCTGTTCTTTGTGTTGTCCGGGTTCTTGCTCTTTCTGCCCTACGCGCGCGCCATATTGCGCAGCGCCCCCTTGCCGTCGACCAAGGGGTTTTATGAGCGCCGTGCTTTGCGCATTCTGCCGGCCTATTGGGTCTGCCTGGCCACGCTCGTTGCCCTCCACATCGGCGACTACCTCTCGCCCGCCGGCCTGGCCAACGTGGCCGCGCATGTCGTCTTCATCCAGGATTACTTCCCGTCGTTCGACCGCGCCATCGAGGGTCCCATGTGGACCCTGGCGCTGGAAGCGCAGTTTTACCTACTCTTACCGCTAATTGCCGTGGGGTTGTCCCGTGTGATCGGACGTTCGCGCTCCGCGCGGCGACTCGTGGCCGCGGTGGTCGGGTTTGGCGCGCTCGCCATCGCGCTCCGCGCCGTGGACGCCGCGGGCCAGCACGCGCTCCCGGCGCTCGCCGGCACTCCGGCGCTGGTCGCGGGAGTATTGCTGCGCGCCACCTATGGCACGCAAGGCAAGTTTCTCGAAGTCTTCGCGATCGGGATGCTCTGCGCCGTGGTCTACGTGGCGGCCGGTGAAGATCGCGCGGCCACCTCACGTGCGATCCAGGTGATCGGCATCGCGCTGGTCGGCGTGGGGCTCGCCGCCGACATTCCGCTCGCGATGCTCGCCAGCACTCGGCACATCGACGCGCCGTGGTATCGCGCCTTGAACGACCCGTCGGACCTCGCCATGCTCTGTGGGCCGGCCCTCATTGGTCTGACCTACGGGGCCCTGCTGCTTGGCATCCTGTGGGGTGCACGCTGGTTGCGCGGCGGCTTCGAGCTCCGCCCACTGCGCACGATGGGGCAAATCTCGTACAGCTTCTATCTCTGGCATGGTCCAGCGCTCTGGGGGATGCTACCCGCCATGGGGTCGTGGCCCCTGCTGCTGCGCCCCGTGGCGGCGCTGGGCATCAGTGGCGCCTCGTACACCCTCATCGAGCGCCCGTTCCTGCGCGTCCGGACACGCGCGCGCGACGGCATCGCGGCGGTCAATGGCCTGCCCACGCATGCTCCGATGGTGGCGCGGCTGGGAGCCGCGCTGACACACGTCCGGCATGTCGCTCAACCGGCCAATGGCGCCGGTGGCGCGCGGCGCATCACGCGCGCCACTCCCAACACCCGTTCGAACAACACCAGCTCTCACACGCGTGAGAGCCGCGGCGAAACGACGCCGCGGCCCACTACGCTGTCAGGCACCGGAACCCGGAACTACTGACCGAACGTATACCCGTAACCGCCAGCCTGACCCCGGTCGGGAATGTCTTCCTCGTCCTCCTCGACGGTGGTCACTTCCTCGGCGATGACCACCTCGCGACCCCGCGCGTCACGTGCGACGATCTGGCGATCCACCACGGCCATCGCGTTCGCGTTCCCGCCCGGACCCGATTGGTCCGGGACAAACACACGGTCGCGCTCCTCGATGGTCACCGGCTCGTCCTTCTTGCGGCGCCGGAAGAGCAGGAACAGCAGCAGCAGGAGCAGCAGGAGCAAGATCAGCCCAATGATGCAGTACGTCCCGATGGGTGGTGGGCTGCCCTTCACGGTCCCGGTCACGGTCGCTGAGAGGTTCGGGGCGGGATTCGATTTCCCGCACGCGCCTTGTGGTGCCACCGCCGCGACGGTGATCGGCGTGTCGGCCAGCTCGTATGGCGCCGTGAACGACGTCGTGAAGTTGCCGCTCGCGTCCGAGGTCACTGTCCCCACATGCGTCGAGCAGCCGTTGGATGACGACGTGCTGTAGAGGATTTCAACCGTCGTGCCGGCCGGCAGGAACCCATGTCCCGTCACCGTCACTGGCTGGTTCGACTGGATCGGCGTGCTCACCGCGATGGTGGGGTTCGGAGCCGGCGGTGGGTTTGGCGTTGCCACGCTGGCCGGTTCCACAATCGTCTTCGCGGTCGCGTGCAGCGTGGGGCCAGGATTGGTTTGCCCGCACGAGCCCTGCGGCTCGACCGCCGCGATAGTGATCGTCGTGCCGGTCGATTCAAACGGGGCGGCAAACGTGGCCGTGAAGGTACCGTCCGCGCCGACGGTCGTCGTGCCGGTGCTGGTGGCGCAACCGTCGGATCCGCCGTAGAGCACCTCGACCGTGCCACCGCCAGGCAAGAATCCCTTACCGGTTACCGTAACGGTTTGCCCAGACGTCGCGGGATTGGTCACGGTTATCGACGGCGGGCCGCCAAGCATGATATACGGATTCGCGGAGCGGTGGCCATGCCCCGTTGGATCATAGGCGCAGATGTAATAGCTGCCCTTGGGCGTTGTCGGCCAGTGAAACGAGATCGTGACCGAGCCAGTGCCATCCGCGGTGCCCGTCGCACCGTTAATGGTCGTGACGGTGCCCGAACAGTCACTGCTGGTCGTATACCCAATGGTATACGTGGTCCCTGGCGGCAAATGCGTGCCCTGGAGCGTGACGGTCGTGCCGGTGGTGCCAGAGCTCGGCGATATCGTGAAGCCGCCGCCGCCCCCGCCGCCATCGGCGTACGAGGGCCCGGAGAGCGCGATCAATCCGATGAGTGCGATAAGCGCCGGGACGGCAACGGCCATACTCGCGCGACGCCAGGTCATTGGGCCCGCACCCGGGCCACGACGATTGTCAGCTTGATGCCTCATCATGCGCAGTCGCGCCTCCTTCGTCGCGCACCGGTACACCGCCCGGTCGCTGTCACATCTTCGGCGCGGAACCGGCCGACCGCGCACTCGCGACGATCGGTTCCCTCGACCATGCCGAAGGCCCCGTTCCCGACTCGTATTGGATGAGTCTAGCAGGCGGGAGGTTGCCTGTCAATGCCCTCGCCCGCGCCAATGAGCCACAACGAGGCTCTACCGTTTTAACGGCCGAATGCCCGGTTCAGTATTGCGGAGTTGGAAAATCCCCACATCAGGGGACCCTCGGCACGCTGACTTGACCTCAACACCGCCAACTGCGTAGCATAACGAGGATGCCGGCGGCGACCGCGACCACATTTCACGAGATTCGTGCCGCCGCCGGCGAGCCCACCATTTCCGAAAGGCCGCGGAAGCCAATGTCCGATGCCGGTGACAGCCACGACGGCACGCACGCCGCCGCCGCTGGGTCCAGTGACTTGCCAGTGGACGACCCACCTTCGCAGCACCGAGGCGTACCTGAGCCGTCCGACGACGCGGTGCCGTCCGCCGAAGACCATGCCTACCTGGCTCTGGTGCCAGCCCCATTGCCCGCGCCGGCTCACCGCACGCCGTGGGCCCTGGTGGATCATCCGGCCGCACTCGCCCGCCTGGTGACTCGCCTGCGCGCGGCCCGTATCATCGCCATTGACGCCGAATTCGTCCAAATTTATGACCGCAAGCCTGATGATCCGCCGCACCGCCTGGCCCTTCTCCAGATCGCGGCCGCCGCCGAAGACCCGATGTCGTTCGTCATCGACGCCCTGCGTATTCCCGACCTGACACCGCTTCAGGGGCCACTCGGCGACGCTAATATTCTCAAACTCTTCCACGGGATTGGCGCCGACGCGCGCGTGCTGGCCACACGTGGGCTGGTCGCTCGGCGCACACTGGACCTCGAGGCCGTCAGTCGCTCGGTTTTTGGCCAGCGCGAGTCCGGTTTGCAGGCCATGCTCCAACGTGCCCGCGGCATTTACCTCGACAAATCTCTCCAGCGGTCCGACTGGACACGGAGGCCACTCCCCACCGCCATGCTGGCCTACGCCGCCCGCGACGCGGAGATGACACTCGCGCTGCACGAGTGGCTCACCCTGTACTACCCATGGGCAACCGCGCTCCACGACGTTCCGGCAAACGAGCCCCCACTCGATGTGGCTGAGTGGATCCGGCCATTGCTCGAAGCCGGGCGCCCTCAGCGGGCCGACCTGGCGGTAGCCGAGATCCAACGTGCGCCCGATCCCATGGAGCTGGTGGCGGACCTGCGCGCGGGATTGGCCGCCGTGAAGCGACCGGGGCAACGCGCGCGCCTTCTTCGCGCAATCGCCGACCTCGATTTGCGCGCGCTCGCACCCGATATCCGGCCCCTGATCGCGGCGCCCGCGGCGGAAGAGCGCGGCGCCGCCGCACGCGCGCTCGGCCGCCTGCGCGACCGCGAGTCCGAACCAGCCGTCCGCGCCCTGTTCACCGATCCGGTCTACGACGTCAGACAGGCGTCCAGACTTGCGCTTGCCTATATGAACGGCGAGCGCGTGGCGCGGAGTATCGCGCCTCGGAGCATCGCGCCGCGTGGCCGGCCCGGGGCGCGCGGGATGTGGACCTCGGGGGGAGCCGACACCCCGGCACCAGAGGCCGCCTGGCAACGGGCCTTGCGTGCGCGCTTTCCCGCCCCTTCCCCTGATGTGCCGTCAGAGGCGGCCTCGCCGGATTCCTCCGAAGCCGCGGAGAAAGACCGCTAGCTCGACGACGGTCACCAGGGCGGGCAGGGCGGGCGGTGGCGTACTTGGGGGCGGACTGGACGACGGGGGAGTGGTTGCGCCCGGCGGAGGCGACAACGCGGGGCCTGGCGTTCGTGACGGCGTCGTGCGCGGCGTTACCGTGGTGGTCGCGGTGCCAGTCGCGGTCCCCGTCACGCTCGCGGTCGGTGAGACCGTCGGCTCGGGGGTCGCCGTCGCCTCGGGTGTCGCCGTTGGCTCGACCGTTGCCGTTGGCTCGGGGGTCGCCGTCGGCTCGGCGGTCGCCGTCGGCTCGGCGGTCGCCGTCGGCTCGGCGGTCGCCGTCGGGTCCGGCGTCGCGGAAGCTGTCGCGCTGGGCGTCGGCGTCGGCGGATTCACGGCGATGGGCTGGCCAAGTCCACCGCCATGCCGCGGCGATGGGCTGGCGAGTTGGCTATTGGCGGCGGCGGGCGGGGGTGTCGCATGAATTTGGACCGGAGTAGCGCCCCCCGACACCTGGCCACCGCTGGTCATCCTCGCGTGATCAGGCATGCCGCCCGCCGCCCACACAATCGCGATTCCAGCCACGGCGGTCAACAGGGCCGCCGCCAACCCCTGGAGCGCAGCCGACCACCGTCGCGTGGCCCGCGCCAATGGCCCGCGACCACCGTTCACCCCGGCCGCCGGTCCGCGCTCAGCGGTTTGGCTGCCACCGACAACCGAGTCAGACCCCCCGCCCACATGCGCACCGGGCACGACATCTGCGACATGCCTGGTACGCTCTCCAGATGCGCCATCGCCGCGCGTCGTGCCACGTGGCGCCCGAGGGGCCGCGCCGCCCTCAGGGGCCGCCCGGCGGTCGCCCGGGTTCGGCTGGCCCCACTCCCAGTCTCCCGCGCCACCGGTGAGCGGCGGCGCGGCGACTGGCGCGAGGCCGTCGAGCACCGCGCGCAGCGCCGTCCCCATGTCCTGGGCGCTCTGGAAGCGCGCGCCCAGGTCGGGCGACAGCGCCTGGGCGAGCACCCCCGAGATCGCCTCGGGGACCCGACCGTCTATGTCCGACGGCCGCAACGTGCCGTTCCACGGACGTGCCCCTGTCACGAGTTCGCCAAGTACGACCCCGAGCCCAAATACGTCCGCTTGTGGGTCCAAGGGGATATCGCCGCCATTCGGCGCGTCGTCTCCTTCGCCGTCCGCACCGCGTCCACGGCGAGAGACCCGGCGCGCGAAACGTCGTCCAACACCGAGATCCACGAGCAGCGCACGACCAGAGCGCGTGGCCAAGATACCGGAAGATCGCACACCCCCGAGTATGATCGGAGGATTCTGTCGGTGCAGGTAGGCCAGGACATCGCTGATCTGGATTCCCATGCGGACCGCCGATGACAGGGGCAGCGGTCCCGTGCGGCGGAGACGGGCGGCCAGCTGTTCGCCCTGGACATAGTCCATCACCAGGAAACACGAAGAACCGTAACAGAAGTAATCACGGACGCGCGGACAATGCGGATGGTCAAGCGTCATGAGTTGACGGGCGTCCGTCTGGAAGCGGCCGCGCGCGGCGGCAAAGTCACCCGGATCCGTTCCGGGCGGCGCGGTGATCGCCTTAATGGCCACGCGGACGCGTAATCCAACGTGCAGCGCTTGATAGACGCGCCCAAACCGCCCCCGGCCGATCACACGCAAGAGTAAGTACCGTCCATCGAGGAGTTCTCCCCCCACCGTTTCGCCGCTACCATTCGGACCCATCGCACGCCTCCTCGCGATGGCTTAAGCTCGCTCGTCGGTCACCGCGATGAGTGTGCAGCCCTCGTGCCGTCGTTCCGCGTTCCTACGTCTCCACCCGGCGGCACGCCAGGCAGAGGCACCACGATGGATCTCCAGGCAATCCGCTCGCAAGCCAGTCTATTCGGGCTATCCCCGATACCGACATTCTTGTTCAGTTTTGGGCGTTCTGCTATGCTCGCGCCCAGTCAATGAACAGCACGTCCACATCTCCGTACGCCGCACACACACCAAAGGGGCCGGCTCATGATCGACAAGGAGAAGGACAAAGGCCAGTCGCCGCCTGGCGTGCCGCCTGGCGCACAGAAAGACCGATCTGAGCACGCCCCGCGTCCGCGCACCCATGCTCACGCACGCGGGCGTCCGCGGGCCACATCATCCACTGACGCGCCGCCGACCACACCCGGAGTGTCAGCGCTCCCGGTGAACGTTGAGTCGGAAGATGATGCGGCCCCCGCCGCGCGGCAAACCTCACCAGCGCGACGCAAACCGCCGGCGACCCCTAAGATCGCTCCCACGCGTGGCAAGCGCGGTGGCAAGCATGGAGGTCAAGCGAGCGAACCCGCGTCTCGACCGCGTCGGTCAACGCGCCCGCGGCCCACGACGCCCCCCACCACCCCCGAAGACGACACGGCGCCAAACTCGCCAACAAGCTCAGGTCTGGAGACGGAGCGTAGCGCAACAGCCGCGGCGGAAACCGTCCAGGATGGCGACGCCGCCGCCCTTGGTGAACCGGGCGAACCACTTCCCCCCGCGGAAGGCGACGTCCCGGAGCATGCCACCGATTTCTCCGACGACACACGTTCGCCAGCCGCCGCCGATGAGCCAGCCGACGACGCCGCGAGCGACTCCACCACCCGGGGCAGGGGCAGGCGTGCCCGTGACGGCGGCCCACACAGTAACGCCCTCGGCCTGCTCATCGAGCGTCGGTTCGCTGATCGCGACTCGCCCGTCCGGTCGTATTCCGAGTTAGAGCGCCGCTCAGGCATCTCGCGAGAGGCGCTCAGCCGCTATGTCACCCCGCGCGCCGATCGGCGCCGTTCGCCGACCATTGATACTCTGGCCGCCATCGCCAACGCGCTGCACCTGAGCATCGAGCAGATCGCGCGAGCCGCGGTGGCGGGCGCTCGTGGCGTGCTACCGCCAGACACCGTGCGCGAGGCGCGTGCGGAGCAGGTCGCTCACCTCGCGGCGGCGCTCACCGCCGACCAGTTCGGTGCGGTGGTCGAGCTGTTACGTCAGATGCAACCCGATGCCGGGTCCCAACGGTGATGGTGGTCAGAGCCGCCCGACCTCCGCCTGGTCTCATTTCCCACACACCGGCCCACGCGGGCCGCACGACGGAGACAACAAGACCTATGGCCGATCGTCCCGCGCACGAATCTGAGGTTCCCGGTTCGCCTACCGACGTGGTCACGTGCTTCCTGGTGCGCCGAGACCGCGGCGGCATCGAAGTCTTTGTCGTGCGTCGGAGCGAACGGGTGCGCACCTATCGCGGCCATTGGGGCGCAATCAGCGGCTACGTGGAGGCCGGCATCAACCCGCTCGACCAGGCATATACCGAGATGAGGGAAGAAACGCGTCTCACACGGGACGAGTTCCGGCTGGTCCGCCGCGGCGCCCCGCTCCCGGTGCGCGATGCGGATCACGACCTCAGCTGGACGGTCCATCCATTCCTGTTCGAGACCGACGTTCCCGACCACGTCCGCACCGATTGGGAAGCCGCTGAGGCTCGCTGGGTGGACCCCGCCGAGTTGCTCACCCTGCCCACGGTGCCCGCGCTCGCGGCGGCCTACGCGCTCGTGGATGGGCGATAACGGTCCACCGATGATCCCGCGCTCCCGGCACGGTCGCGCGTCCGGGCTCACCCTCGCGGCCACCGACCGCGGTGTGGCCCGCAGGCGGCGACGTCCCGCGCGCAACGAAATGGGGCAGGTAGTACCTGCCCCATTGCGAAAGCTCAACGCCGCGGAAATCCGCCCGTGGCGCCGATCCGGCGCGGGAGAAATCAGCCTCCCCGCCAGCCCCGCGGCACCGGATAGCCGCCCGGCCCGCTGGCACGAACAGTGAGAGGAAACAGCCCATCTCACATCCGTCACTATGCAGTGTACCCGCCCCGCCAGCAAAAGTCCAATACGGATATCCGTGCCGACCTATAATATCCACATTATACATGGCCGCTGGGCACCGCATCGTCGTCGACAGCCCGCGCGATGGCACACACTGCTGGCGACGCCAGCGCTGTCCGCTCCGAGGAGACCACCCGTGACCGATAGCCGCCACGACCAGCGCGAACTCGATGCCGCCGCGTCACCCGGCCGCGATAACCGGACAACCCGGAACTTGCCGTCCGCGCATGACCCCGCATCTCGCCTGTCGGAACCGTTGGTGGACGCCGTCGCCCGCATCACGGCGGACCGCGACCATGGAGCGAGCTATTTGGCGCGCGAGGTGGCGCGCGCGCTCGCCGACGCGACGGCGTTCGCCCTGGCCGACCTCCGCGATGCTGACTCCGCGGACCTGGCCGTCGAACACGCAACCACTATCCTCCGGTTGGCCCGTGCTCTCGCCTACGCCCGCCCGAGCATGGTCATCCTCGCCACCTGCGCGGCGCGCATTTGCGCCGCCGGGTGGACCTCGGGACCAGCCGCGACGCGCGATCTCGCCGCCGCACGCGACGCTCTGGCGCACGCGCACGCCGAGGCCTTACGCCTCATCGCCGCCTGGGACACGCTGCCCAGCGCCATCGTGACCCACGCCCGCCCGCTCGTCCGGGGCATAGTCGCCACGATCAGCCGGTCCGCCACCGTGGAATCAGTGCTGCGCAACCTGGCGCGCGCTCAGGTGGACGTCCCCGCGGTCATCCAGGCGGT
>JANWHL010000118.1 GCA_025450405.1 Ktedonobacterales bacterium | reverse complement strand
CATCCGGGCAGGTATCGCGTCGTCGGACGACTCTGGGGAGGCAGATGGAGTACGTCCATGGTGGTTCACCGCTTCCCATTGGCCGTCGAGGTGCCCACGGCGGGCCACGCCGACGTGCCATGATTCCAGACCAAGTATAGAACGGGTGACCAAGCACCACAAGAGACCGATGGGGCGGCGCGACGACCTCGTGACAGGAAGTGGGCGCGGATGGCGAGCGATATTTGATGTGCGCTCGGACTGAAGGTGGCGTCCACACGTGTTGAAGTCGGCGTCCACATCCGATTGCAATCTCGGCTCCGGCTTGATGGGCATTCAGCCGCCACATTGTTCGCACGCGGCGCGGGGCGGAGCCCGGTTTTCCGGTCGCGACATCGGGACGATGAACTTTCGGACGCCCGTATACGTCCTCTGGCGGCCGGCCGCCAGTGATGCGGCTGAAGATGGTTGAGGCCAGGGGCGTCTCAGCCGGTGGCGTGCGGTGTGGTTTGGCGGGCATGCGGAATTGAAGTTCCGCGTGTAATCCTCAGCTTCGGGCGGGTCGTGGGGGCTGCGGGCGAAGGGGGGCGCAGGTCCCGCAACGGCCCGGCCACCGAGCAAATTACGAGGGTATGCCGCTAGGCGCGCGTCGCTTCCCCTCTGATGCCAGCGGCTCCTCCACGCCGCCTGAACGCAGCCGTTGGCGTCTCCCAGGCAATGTTTGGGGGACATCCCACCACCAGGGAGTGCGCCATGAGCGAGGCAGTGCTTTGGTCCTTGGAGGCGGACAGCGGCGGCGCCGCCACCGGGCTGGAGGAAGTGGACGCGACCCTCGCTGGGCCCTGGGCGTAGCTGTTCGGATCCCGCTGTCGGGATGATGAGCATTCAGGCCCGATGCCGGTGAGATCTGGCAGTACCTCCTCGAGCACGTGGAGGACGACGGCGCCCTCGCCAAGGATGTGCGCCCCGCTGAGGTCGCGCGGCCGCGTGAACCGCGCGAGCGCTATACCGCCGAGCAGAGCCCTTTTCTCCGTGAGCGTGACGCTGACGCCCCCACTGGCTACCGTTACTTGCCCGTCCGCCCCCCGTCGTACACGGCAGGATGCTCGCCACCCACGCCGAGAGGAGCGCCCGCCATGAGCCAACAGCCGCCGCCATCGCTTTGGCCGCACTCACCGGACCGGCCGCCGCATGTTGCTGACCCCTGGTGGCGGCGCCTCTGGCTCGCGACGCACACCGCGCCCAACCCACCGGGCGTGGCCATTGGTCGGCGCACCGCTCCGTGGCGCATCGTCGCCAGCCTCTCCGCGGCGGCGCTCGTCCTCTGCACCGTCTGCGCCTGTGGCACGGCCATCGTCGGCGCTGTCAACTCACCGGCCCGTGTCACGATCGTCATCACCGCGACCGTCCCGCCCGCCACGGCGACGCCCATCGCCGTGGCGACGCCGCGGCCCACTGTCAAGCCCAATCCGACGCATCCGCCCGTGCCCGGCCCCGTGCGCACGGCATCCCTCGGCGGCACGGAGGACGCTTTCACCACCACCTATGGCGACCCGACGACCTACGGCGGCGCCCCGAACTATGCCGTGACCCTGGCTGACGGCACCGCCGTCGCCGTCGCGCTGGACGACATCCAGACTGGCACTGACGGACAGCCGCGCGTGGACCAGATGTCGGTCAACCCCGCCGACCCGAGCGCCTGGTCGGACGCCGTGGCCGCCGCCGTCACGTCGCGCTTCGTCCCGCGCGACGCCCACTTCGTCCGGGACATCGCCGACCCGAACGTGGGCACGATCCACGTCTATCAGAGCGCCGACCTCGCGCGGAGCTTCCCCGCGTCCGCCTTCACCGACAGCGGCAACAACGGCGCGCGCCTCCCGGCCGGCACGCTCGGCGTCGCCTGCGACAATCGCGCGCAGACGGGATGCACCATCACCATCGGCACGTAGCCGGTGATGCACCGCTTGTGCACGGCCGTCGCGCGGGCGTAGGTTCCACTCCCGCTATCGGGATGATGAGCATACAGACCCCAGGTGGCATTCCCGCGCCCCAGGCCGGACCAGACCGTAGTCCCCGCGCACGTGGGGGTGAACCGTAGTTTCAGCGACACCGATGCCGCGCCCGCGAGTAGTCCCCGCGCACGCGGGGGTGACCCGGCCGCACCAGCGCCGCCAGCTCGGCGTCCAGCCCGACGATGCGCCGCTCCAGCTCCGCGACCAGCTCCGCCTCCGACCGGCGCGTGCCACGCGCGAAGCGCGCCACGTCCATGTCTGGCTCGGGCCGTGCCCGGGTGATGCTCAACTGTGGACTGCCCTGATAGGGGTCCACGGTCCCCGTGAAGCGGCAGACCTGCCCGACCAGTGGACGCTGTCCCGGCGGATACGGATAACGCCACCACCGCGCCTCGAACCGCGCGCCATCGCCGCCGCGCAGGGTGAGCGTCAGGTACAGACGCCCGGCGCGGTCGGTGGCGGTCTCCGACCGGATGACGAGCGCGCAGCCCTCCATCAGGGCGCCGCTCGGCGCCCCTTCCAGCGCGTCCAGTGTCAGGGGGACCGGAGCTGATCGGACGACGGCGTATGTTCCCGCGGGCTCCACGCTATCCGCGGGCGGGGCGGTGACCAGATCGGGCGGCATGTTCGGGTGCATGGCGACTCCTCCCGGCGGTTGCCGCGTAGCGCCCGGACGCCGCCGGGACCGCGAACCGCCTGTCTTCATTGTGCCGCGGGCGTTCGTTCAAACTTTGAAAGTCCCGGTCCCGGGCCCTGTCTCCATGCGACCTGGCGCCCGCTCACGATGCCGCGAAACGACGCTCCGGCGCCGATCCCGCATGCCTCGGCTTGATCCGCTGACGCGGACCGCCCACGCGGCTGGCCAACAGCATCCTCCCCGCGCACAGGGAGATGTGGCATGGTAAACGGGGGGACGCGGCAGGTGGAAGCGGCGCGCCCCCGCATGGGCCGGGAGGCGCCGACCACGGTGCTCGCCCGGTGATGGTCCACGTATCTGGAGCGGTACGCGCTGCCACGCATGTGAGGGACCGTGCCAGCCGCCACGACGGGCCCACTGGGGCTGAGTGGCGCGAATGCATACACAAGTGGTCTTCATATGCAATTGGTCGGCGCGCTGAGCAGTGACGGGGCCGCGGGCGACGCGTGCCGCATGTGGACGAGTGCCGCACCTAACGGAGCGGGAGACGGCCGATGCGCGCGACGGATGGCCACACGGCGGGCGCCGCGCCGGATGAGCCGCCAGAGCTGGATCGCCTCATCGCGGAACTACGGGCCCGGGACATCGGGTACCTCTCCGGTGCGCGCGACCCCGCACTGGCCGACGCCGTCGCGGTGGCGCCCTGGTCATCGCGTCGGCTGCTCCGGCGCCTGGCGGTGAGCGCGGAGCCGCGCATACGTGACGCCGTCATCGCCCTCCTGCTGCTGCGTCCGGCCCTGGCGGCACTCGACAGCATCACAGCGTGGCAAGACGAAGCCGGTTCAGGGGCAACGCCACTCGCCATGCTGGTAATGGTGGCCGCGTACCAACAGCACCGCTGGCGTCGACGCCTCGATCTCGTGCTGGGTCCGACCGCGTGGCTCGCCAACGCCCCGTGGCGCGCCGGGCGGCTGCCCGCCCCATGGCTGTATCACGGTGAGCTGGGCCTCCGCCAGCTCGCGCATCGCGAAGGCGTCCGACGTGGCCGACGCTTCAACGATCAAGCGGCATGGCAGCGATCGGTGGATCTGCTCCTGGCGCAGGAGTGGCTGCGTCGTCGCCGCGATTTCGCTTGGACGCCGTGGACCGCCACGGCTTTGCGGGAAGGGGCGCCAACGCGGGTGGCATCCGGCGCCACGACGCCATCTCCCCTCATCCGCGCGCGTGGCTTGCCGCGGACCCCACGAGGAGGGAGCGCTATGAGCATGCGACCGCCAGTCGATCGCGGCGCGATCGAGGTTTCTCTCCGGCGCCTCGGCCAGGAGGTCCAAGGGCCCGGGCGCGTCTACCTGGTCGGCGGCACGACGATGGTCTTTGAGGGCTACCGCGCTCGCACGCTCCACATCGATCTGGTTGTCGAGGCTGAGGACCCCGGACCAATCCTCGCGGCAATCCGCCGGCTCAAAGATGACCTTCAGGTGAACGTGGAGATCGCGGGCCCAGGCGACTTCATCCCGCTGCCGGCGGGATGGCGGGAACGCTCGCGCTGGATCGGACGCTTTGGGCCGCTCGATGTCTTCCACTTCGACCTGGCGAGCGTGGCCCTGAGCAAGGTGGAGCGAGGTACCGAACAGGACTACGAGGACGCGCTCGCGCTGATCCGCCAGGGCGCGCTCGATTTGGACGCGCTCGATGCCGCCTTCGTCGAGGTGTTGCCGCGCGTGGAGACGGAGGGGCTTGCCGGCATGGACGCGGAGCGTTTCGCCGCGCAATATCAGGTGCTGCATGGCCTGCTTGGCGCGCCGTAGCCTCTTCTGGCCGCGCGTGTTGGACTTCAGGACATTGGGCATCAGGAGCGGTCGAGGCGCGCGCGCGATCAGAGCTATCAACGTCGCGATACTCGCCCGCGGCGTCACTCGGCAAGTGACGCCTCGATGGCGGTGCGCTCGGCGGGCGTGGCCTCCCACGCCTCCCGCTCATCCGCGTCCAGCGCGTCGCGCGGGAGCTGGGCGAGCCGGCGTTGCGCGTCATCGGGCCGCCGCTGGGCACGCTCCACCGCGTGGCAGAGTTCGTCAACCATGGCCGACTGCTCCTGTCCTCGCACACTCCTCGGCAGTATACAACGGAGGAGGGGAACCGCCGGGCATGGCTACCTGACGTCCGTGCGCGGGCGGGGTGGGCCGAGTGTCCCGCCCGTCCAGGTTCCTATGGCCGTCGTCCCCGACCACACGGGAGCATGGGACCTTGCGCGCACCCATTCGATTCGCTCTCATCCTGTTGGCGCCCCTGGTCCTGGCCCGCGTCCGTGACAGAATTGGGGCATCATCGGCCGCCGCGCCGATCGCGTTCCCCGCGGTCCGGCCAATCAGCATCCGCGGCCGATGCCTATGTGGAAACGAGGGACCGCATTGGCGCAAGACATCCTGGCCCCGTGGGCCGCGCGCGTGCCTGACACCGGCCCGCTGACGCCGGACGAGCTGCTGAACCTGCCCGACGACGGCTGGGCATACGAGCTCGTGGAGGGGGGGGTGGTGCGTATGCCACCGACGGGCGGCGGATATGGTGGGGTCGCGGGGCCTCAGTCGGGCACGCGCACTTTGACGACGCCGTCCTCCACGACGACCTCGAAGGTGTCGGCGGGGATGGTCGCCGGCAGGCAGAGCGCCCGGCCGGTGCGGATGTCGAACTGGGCGCCGTGCAGTGGGCACTCGACGGTGTACGCGTCAACCAGCTCGCCCTCGGAGAGCGAGGTCTCTTCGTGGGTGCAGGTGTCGCCGATGGCGTAGAACGCGCCGCCGGAGTTGAAGACCGCCACGGGCACGTCGCCGACCATCACGCAGAGCGCGGTGCCCGGCGGGATGTCTGCCGCCCGCGCGACCTCGACGTAATCGGCCATTCGCTGGTGACTCCTCGCGGGAAATAGTTGCTCGGCTTGTCAGAAGATGCGCGTGGGGGCAGCGGGCGATTTGCGAGGGACATTACGCGGGCGCGCCCGCTGGCGACGCGCCGAGGGCGGCCGCCGCCGCGGTGTCAGGCTCGACCCCGGCCGGCTCATCCGCGGTTGGCTCATCCGCAATTGGCTCGACCGCGGCGCCCACGCGCGCGCCGATCTCGCGCTTCAACGCGTCGCGCAGCCCGGCGATCGGCAGCTCCTCGATCTGGGGGTCTACGAAGCCCTCGACGATCAGCCGCGTAGCGTCCGCCCGGGTGATGCCCCGGCACATGATGTAGAACAGCTCGTCCTCGTCGACCTTGCCCACCGTCGCGCCGTGGGTGCAGCGGACGTCGTTGGCGCCGATCTCGAGGTTCGGGATCGAGTCCGCGCGCGCCGTCCGGCTGAGCAGCAGGTTGCGGTTCTTCTGGTAGGCGTCGGTCTTCTGCGCGTGGGGATGGACGCGGATCAGGCCGGAGTACACCGAGCGCGCCTTGTCGGTCAGCACGCCCTTGAAGAGCAGGTCGCTGGTGGCGTTGGGCGCCTGGTGGTCCTGCAGGGTGTAGCGGTCGAGGTGCTGGCTGCCGTCGCCGAAGTAGAGGCCGATCAGCCGCGCGTTCGAGCCCGGGCCGTGCATGATCGACTCGACGCGCCCCTTGGAGAGCCGGCTCCCCATCTCGATGCTGTGCAGCACCAGTGTGCTGTCCTTCTCCAGGAGCGCGCGCTCGGTGTGGAAGTCGAAGACCGACCGGCCCCAGTGCTGGACGCTGGCGTAGTCGAGGTGCGAGGCAGGCCCGAGGAAGAGCTCGGCGACGCGGCTGCTGAAGCCCTGGGGCGCCAGGTCGGGCGAGGTAAATGTCTCGACGTAGGTGGCCTGGCTGCCCTCGCCGAGGACGATCAGGGTGTGGGGCAGGCTGGCGCGGCCGGGGACATCCGCCGCGACCACCACGCGGAAGGGCGCGTCCACCACGACGCCGCGCGGGACATAGAGAAAGGCGCCGTTGTCCCAGAACGCGCCGTGCAGGGCGGCGAACTTGCTGTCGGTGGCGGGCACGTTGCGGGTCATGAAGTGGTCGCGGACGAGTTCGGGGTGCTCGCGGAGCGCGGTGGCGAGGTCGGTGAAGATGACGCCTCTGGCGGCCCATACGTCGTCCAGGCGGCGCTCTACCGCGCGCGCGTCGCGGATGCCGAGGAAGCCGGCCAGGCGCTCGTCGCGTTCGGCCTCGGGGAGCAGGGATTCCCCGCCCGGGCCACCCGCGCCGTCCATGCCAAATGGCTCGACTTCGCCCAGCCGCAGCGGTCGCAGGTCGGTCCGGCGCCACTCTTCGTCGGTGCGGACGGGCATGGGGATGGCCTGATAGGCCTCCCAGGCGGCCTGGCGGCGCTCGCGCATCCACGCGGGCTCGTCGCGCCGCCGGAGGAGGTCGGCGATGGCCTCGTCGGTGAAGCCGCGGGGGGCGGCGGGTGCGCTCATGCTGGCAATGCTCCTCTGCTGGGGACGTGATGAGCGGGGCGGCTGTCGCCGCCCCGCCGGGAAGAACGCTGGATGGACACGGGCGCCGCGGGTCCCTGGTGGTGGCCGTGTGGGTGGCCGCGGCGCCGCGCGCATGGCGGCCGCGCTCGTCGGGCGGTCGACCGGCCTAGCCGACCGCGCCCGACATCTCGAGCTGGAGCAGGCGATTCAGCTCCACGGCGTACTCCAGCGGCAGCTCCTTGGCCACCGGCTCGATGAACCCACTGACGATCATGGTATAGGCCTCGGCCTCGGAGAGCCCGCGGCTCATCAGGTAGAAAAGCTGCTCTTCACCGACCTTGGAGACCGTCGCCTCGTGCCCGATCTCGACGTCCTCTTCCTCGATCTCGATGTACGGGTACGTGTCAGTGCGGCTGGACTCGTCGAGCAGCAGGGCGTCGCAGCGGACGTTGGACTTGACGTGGTCCGCGCCCTTCTGCACCTTGAGCAGCCCGCGATAGGTCGACCGGCCCGTGCCCTTGGAGATCGACTTCGAGATGATCTGGGAGGAGGTGTGCGGCGCGACGTGGACGACCTTGCCGCCAGCGTCCTGGTGCTGGCCGTCGGAGGCGAAGGCCACGGAGAGCACCTCGCCGCGCGCGTGCGGCTCCATCAGCCAGACGGCGGGGTACTTCATCGTCAGCTTACTTCCTAAATTCCCGTCCACCCATTCCATGGTGGCGCCGGCGTAGGCGGCGGCGCGCTTGGTGACGAGGTTGTAGACGTTCTTCGACCAGTTCTGGATGGTCGTGTAGCGCACGCGCGCGTCCTTCATGACGATGAT
>JANWHL010000117.1 GCA_025450405.1 Ktedonobacterales bacterium | reverse complement strand
CCGAGACCGCCACCTTGCCGATCCTGATGCTGACCGCGCGGGGCGAGGAGACCGACAAGGTCGTGGGGCTCGAGCTCGGCGCCGACGACTACGTGACCAAGCCCTTCGGTTGGAGCGAACTGCGCGCTCGGGTGCGGGCGCTGCTGCGCCGCAGCGAGGCGGCGGCATCCCCCGCGGACGCCGGCCCGGACGTGCTGGAGGCCGACGATCTGCGCATCGACGTGGACCGGCGCGAGGTCACGCGCGGCGGCCGGCGGATCGATCTGCCGGCGCGACTCTTCGACTTGCTGGCGTACATGGTGCGGGCACGCGGGCGTGTCCTCACTCGCGACCGGCTGCTGCACGACGTCTGGGGCTATGAGGACGCGGGCGACACACGCACGGTGGATGTGCACATGCGCTGGCTGCGCGAAAAGCTTGAGGACGATCCGGCCCACCCACAGTTGGTGCAGACAGTGCGCGGCGTGGGCTATCGCTTCAAGGGCTGAGCGCGGCCCGTATCCGTCGTGGTAGGATACGGCGGGCGGCGCCTAGTGGACGGTGCGCCGCCGGCGAGCGAAAAGGGGAGCGCTATGGACATCAGCATCGGTCTGCCGAACATGATTCCCGGCGTGCCGGCCGGACTCATCCTCGACTGGTCGCGGCGCGCGGACTCGGGGCCATTTGCCAGCCTCGGCAGCCTGGACCGCGTGGTCTTCGATAACTTTGAGCCACTGGTCACGCTGGCGGCCGCCGCGGCGGTGACAAAGCGCGCGCGGCTGATGACGACCGTGTTGCTGGCGACCACGCGCAACGCGGGCATCCTGGCCAAGCAGGCCGCAAGCATCGACGCGCTCTCCGGTGGGCGGCTGACGTTGGGCCTGGGTGTGGGCGCGCGTGAGGACGATTTCCGCGCCGCCCCGGAGCCGTTCGCGGGGCGTGGCAAGCGCTTCGAGGAGATGCTGGCGGTGATGACGCGCGTCTGGGCGGGCGAGCCGCCGGTGGCGGACACAGGGCGTATGGGGCCGCCACCAACGCGCGCCGGTGGACCCGAGGTGCTCATCGGCGGTTACAGCGAGCGCGCCGTGCGACGGGTCGCGCGCTGGGGCAATGGCTACATCGCCGGCGGCGCGGCGCCGGCGATGGCGCGGCAGCTCTACGAGGCGGCGGCGCGAGCCTGGCACGAGGCGGGCCGCCCCGGCACGCCGCGCTTCGTCGCGGCAACCTACTATGGCCTGGGACCGAACGCCGCTGAGGACGTGAGCAACTACCTCCGCGGCTACTACGGCGCGCGGGGCGAGCAGATCGCGGCGGGGGTCCCGACGACTCCCGAAGCGCTGAAGGAGCGGCTGAAGGTCTTCGCGGACAACGGCGTGGACGAGCTGATGTGCTGGCCGTGCATCCCCGACCTGGGACAGGTCGATCGGCTGGCCGAGGCGATCGCGTAGCACCGCCGCCCCTCTCCGTCCCTCTGTGGCCTCTGTGGCTTCATTGTGAACCCTTTCGGCTCCAGCAGTCATGGCGCGGTGGGACCATGCCAGCGAGCGCTATGGGGCAGCGCCTCGGGGATGTCGAGCTGGGCGACGGCACGGCGCGCAATCCGATCGATGATCTCGTCGGCGCTCTGGGGGCGCGTGTAGAACTGCGGGATCGGCGGCACCACGCGCACGCCCAGCCGAGCCAGCCGGAGCAGATTCTCCAGGTGGATGGCGGAGAGCGGGGCCTCGCGGGGGACCACCACCAGCCGGCGCCCCTCTTTGATGGTCACGTCGGCGGCGCGCTCCAGCAGATTGCTGGATGTGCCGTAGGCAATGGCTGAGACGGTGCGCATGCTGCACGGGATGACGATCATGCCGGCGGTGGGGAAGCTGCCGCTGGACATCGGCGCGCGAAAATCGTCGGGCTCGCAGATGCGGACGCCGTAGCGCTCGCGCCAGAGGGCAAGGTCGTCGTCGAGGGGATGGCCGACCTCCTCCGGCCACACCTGGCGGCAGGCGGGGGTATAGGTGAGGTGGACAGGGCGGGCGAGCGCGCCCAGCACCTCGACTGCACGTC
Organism: Ktedonobacterales bacterium; assembly: GCA_025450405.1. Classification (GTDB taxonomy): domain Bacteria; phylum Chloroflexota; class Ktedonobacteria; order Ktedonobacterales; family JADMIN01; genus JANWHL01. The sequence continues at coordinate 7,351 of JANWHL010000117.1, read as the reverse complement.
GGCCCAGCAGCGCGCCGCTGGACCCACTGATCCCGACGACGATTGGCAGAGCGCTTGGCAGTCCGCCCGGCGCGGCGCCCTGGTCGTCGTCGCTCCGCGCGCGCCCGGTGGCGCCGGTCCTATCGCCCATAGATGCATGCCTTTTCCCGGCCATTCGGTTCCCGGCGAGCCGGCGCCGCGTCACGGTTCTTCCAGCTCCAGCGCGAAATCCGCGCTGTTCTCCACCTCGGCCTGGATCGCTACCAATCCACCGCTTTCGCGCTGGAACCCCGCCACCCGCGCCGTGGCCACCAGGCGGCGCGGCACCAGCCCATCGGGCAGTGCGATGCGCAGCGTCCCCGAGGCCCGTCGCCCCAGCGCTACTACCCCGCGAAGCCGGCGAGTCTCCGGGTCATAGTGCCACTCGGCAATCTCCACCCCCCCTTGCGAGAGGTGGAAGCTGGAGGCGACCAGCACGGGCATGGCGGCAACCGCGCGCACGGCCACCACCGCGGCGCCATGCGGCGGCACGGCGACGACGGTGCCAGCGTGCGTGACGCCGAGGTACGCGCCAGTCCAGAATTCGGCGGCGTGATACGCCCCTGCCTCCAGACCCAGCTCGTCCCAATCGAGGCGCATCTGGCGCGCCTCGGCGCTGTCGTTGAAGAGTCCCACCAGCAGCCAGGCGCCCCACGAGCGCACGATGGATACGCGTACGCGCTCGGGGATGCCGGCGCCGAAATAGGTGGTCGGCAGCGCGCGCTCCGGAAGCGGAGGAAGCAGGCCCGCGGCCAGCTCCAGACGTTCGAGGGTGAGGTCCGCGACACGGTCCGAGAGCATGAGCATGCCACCGGTGAGCCCGATCGCGCTGGCCAGCGCGCGCACCTCGTCCAGGGTAAGTGATGACCTGGCTTCGCGGGCGAGCAGGCAGTCGGGATCGTTGGCCCAGAGGGTCGGGTGCATCCACGCGCGCAGCAGTGTGTTGCGCATGGCGCCGGCGGCACCCGGATAGGTGTTGGTCTCGGCCGACGCGGCCCCGCGACTCGACGTCCATTCCGTCGCGACATCGGTGCCGATCCGCATGGCGTCCAGCGGGCCCACGCCGCTCAGCAGAGGGCAGCCGCAGCCTAGGAGATAGACATCATTCCCGACGACCTCGCGGACCAGCTCCAGGCCTTCGCGCAGCGCCGCGGCGCGCGTGACTGGCCGGAAGCGGCGGCCCGGCAGCGCCGCCGTCACGAGAAAATCGAGCTTCAGGTAGTCGTAGCCCCAGTGCTCCACCACCGTGGCGAAGAGTGACCGCAGCCCCTCGCGCGCGCCGGGGTGGGTGGTGTCCAGCCCATAGAGGGTGCGATCCCAGTTGGTGCCGGCTTCGGCCGGCCGGCCGTGGTCGTCCTGGACCATCCATTCGGGATGCTGAATGGCGAGCTGGCTGTCGGCGGCGGCGGTGAACGGCGCGAGCCAGAGCCCGGGCCGGAATCCGGCGTCGCGGATGCGTTGCGCGAGGGTGTCCATGCCGCTGGGGAAGCGCTCGTTGATACTGGTCCAGTCGCCCACGGCGCGCTGATAGCCGTCGTCGATCTGCACCACACTCACGGGCGCGACCCCACGCGCCGAGCGCAGCGCCGCCACGTTCTCCAGTACGTCCGCCTCACTCACACCGGTGAAGTAGTAATACCAACTGCACCAGCCCGTCTGCGTCCGTGTGGCGGACCGTGCCTCGTTCCAGCGCGCCACCGCCTCAGCATAGCACTCCAGCAGCTCCTCAGGCCGCCCCAGCGCGATCAGCAGCGGATCGGTCTCCACGGCCTCACCGGGGCCGAGCGTCATTCCATCCAGGAGCGCCGCCGTGGTCAGCGCGCCGCGCTGGCGATCGACATAGATCTGGCCGAAGTGGTGGTCCGCGGCGACGAAGCCAGCCAGCAAGGCTGACTGATCGTGCGCGCCCCCCACCAGCGCGAGGCCGTCGGCGACGACCTCCGCGCCGCCGCCCAATGGCTCGGTTGGGGTAGCCCCGCCGGGATGGTGCCAGAGCGTGGTCGTGCGCTGGCGCGGCCGTGGGTCCACGCTGCCCGGTGGCATCCCGGCCGTGTGGCTCCAGGACTGCCACCCTTGCTTGTAGACCGCGAAATCACGCTCGCGCCCATGGAGCATCATGGGCTGGTCACCCCAGGCGCGGCCCGCGACGAACGGGAAGATCCGGTTGATCGTGATGGGCTCGGGACCTTCATTGACGAGCCGCATGGTCAGGCATACCCAGGGCTCGTGGTCGTAGACGGCAATGCCCAGATCGGCCACCAGCGGCTGGACGGCCACGGGGAATCGGCGCCGGACTAGCAGACCGGTCCCCAGCGCGTCCGCCACATGGTCAGGCCCGACGGCGAAATTCTCGTCGGTCTCGCGGGCCAAACCAATGGTCGCGGGCCGGCCACGCCGCTCGGGGTCGAGCAGCTCGATGAGCGGGCCGCCCACCACGCGCGTGCGCGCGCCCGCCCGATCGAAGAGGGTCAGCTCGGCTCCAAGGGTCCAGCGGACGGCGGCGAGGCTATTGCCGAGGTTTACTTGCTCGCTGTCGTCGGTCTTATCCCGTGAGAGCGTAGCGGTCGTAGGTCCCATCGGGAGCAGCCCTCCTCCCGGCCGTCGGCCGGAGCGCGCCGGCGGCGCGTGCCGGCGTCAACAGGGTAGCATCCCCGTCGCGCTGCCCGCAACTGCTTCACCCTCCGCCAGGAGTGCCATTCCCCGCACCGGACGGCCGCTCATAGCCCATTTCGGGGGACTGGCGAGCAGCGCATGGGGCGACTCTAGTACACTCGCCTCACACGCCGCCGATCGGCGGTGCGTCGTTCCGCGCGCTGAGGAGCATCTTCGCATGTCCAGCAGCCCGATCTTTGGCTCCGAACGGACCGATGAACCGCTCGCGCAGCCTCGCTATTCCATCGCGACCACCATCCCGATCCCGCGCCCGGCGAGCCGCCAGGCCAGCGAGGCCGGCGGGGGACCGCCTTCCGATGGCGTCGCGTCAGCGCACCGCGCTCAGGAGGCTGAAAACTTGCGGGAGTTCGCGCGGCCGGCGCCGGCGTCGACCGCGGCAAACGGCCCGACCGGTGGACAGGAGCCGACGGGAGGCGATGCGCCGGGCATCTGGAACGAGACCACCACGATCCTGCCCGCGCTGGCTGGTGCGCTCGCCAGCGCATCACCGGCGGCCACGCCAACCGTGGGAGTATTAGAGACGCCCGCGGAGACCGGCTCCGAGATGGCCACATTGCGGGCCATCCTGCTGGGCGCGGACACCCACGACGACACGCGCGTGGCGGATGAGCGCATGGCGGCGGTGGAGCGCAGGCTGGACACACTGGCCGCGGAACTGGGCGAGTTGCGGACGGCGACCCGGGGAAACGATGCCACAGCCGAGTTCATGACCGCGGTACGCCGGGAGATCGCCGCGCTGCGTGCGCAGCAACTGGACATGATGGAGCACATCCGCGAGCGCGAGCGCGTGGCGGACGAACGCTGCCGTCTGCGCCAGCGGCGGATCCGCACGGCGGAGCATGTGGAGCTGCGAAGGTTGCGCCGCGCCCGCTCCGCGCCAGGCGCCACCACCATGCCGAGCCTGGCAGCCATGCCAAGCGCCGAGATCACTCCGCGCGCGGCCAGTCCCGCGACTCCATCGAGCGCGGCGGCGCCAGCGGCCACGGAAAGCGCTATGGCGCGGTTCGATACGGGGGGGCCGGTCGTATGGCCTGGCGATTGGCTGGAATCCGACGATCCGCGCGCGCGGGTGATGCGCGCTGATCACGCGCCATCCCTGGAGCGCGACGTGGCCAAGGTGCGCGACGTGGCGCCGGTACGGTGGCCACTCGCGGTGCGCATCGAGGACGTGGAAGCCCCTGAGGACGCGGAGTCGCGCCCATTGGGCGACCCCGGCCTCGGTGAGATCTGGCGGACGATCGTCCACGCGTCGAGCATGCTGCTGCGCGCCATTTTCGCGCTGGTGGTCGTACTGGGGCATCTGGCCCTGGAGGATATGCGGGCGGCGGGCGAGCGCGTCGGGGAGATGCTGCGCCGTGATCCTCGCGAACCTGTAGAGTGACCGTTGTGGGGACATGTATCCGTAGCGCGACTGACCAGCGAGAGCGCGCGACGCCGGACAGGGCATCCGAGCGACGTGATCTCTCGGCGAAATGCCCTGAGCGGTGCGAAACAAGTGGAGAGGCAATGGACGTGGAGGGTCATATGTACCGATGGCAGGGTCAGCGGATCACGACCCCGTTGGCGACATCTCGGAAATTCAGCGGCGAGGTGATCTTACCGGGTGGCGAACTCGCGACAACCCAGGGGCACACCTACGCGGGCATCGGCGGGGATGCCGCTCTGGGCGAGGCAACGACCGTGAGCATGCGCGCCGTGCGGCCGGCGAGTTCAGCGCACCCGGCGGCACAACGGAGCGAGACCCTCGTGGGACTCGCGGATCAGCCGGAGCTCGCCCGCGTGCGTGAGATCCTCGTCGGCCCGCACCTGCGCGAGCACGAGCGCCGGCTGTCCGCGCTGGAGCGGAGCGCCGACACGACCCACGAGCCGCCCGAGTGGCGCTCAGAGTTCCACGCCGCCATTCTGCGCGAGCGGCGCGACCGCGAGGAACAGGCCGGAGCGCACTCGCGGGCAACGGCGCGCCTGGCGATGTCGCTCGAACGCGAGCGGGCCGCGCGCGCCGCTCATGAGGAGCGGGCGCGCACGCTTGGCGAGATGATCACCCGCGTGACCACGGAGCTTGAGCGCGAGCGCGAGGCGCGCCAGGCGCTGGCGCTGGAGCTCGACGTGCTGCGGCGCCAGCATCGGGCGCTGCGCGAGACTCTGGAGAACGAGCGGCACGCCCGCGAGGAGCAGGCCACCCAGCATGCCCGCGCCGTGGACGAGCTGGCCCACCGCTACGATCAAGAGCGCGAAGCGCATGTGCGCCTGCATGCCCATCAGGCGACCGAGCTGGACGCGCGCCTGTCGCGCGAGCGCGAAGCGCACACGGCCGAGCTGCGCAGGGTGGAGGGCGCGCACGCCGCGCGGGTGGGGGCGCTGCACGGGCTGGTGGGGGACGCGGAACAGGCGCTGCTAAAAATGCGTGAGGAGCGGCAATACCTGGCGGGGCTACTGGCCGAGCTCGGCCTGCACCTGATCCGCCACGCGTCCAGCCCAACCTCGGACGACGCCGACCGCGCCGCGCAAGACTTCCTCGCGCGAGCATCCAGCTTTGGCCAATCGCGGGCATAATAATCACCTTGCGACTCTCTCTGGCTCTGTCCGATGGGGGCGGCATGAGCAAAGAACGCGATCTGATCGCCAGGGGTGTCCCCGGGCCGGGCGGTGTGTGGGCCGACCTCGGCTCGGGGACCGGCATCTTCACGCTGGAACTGCGTGGGCTGCTGGGCCCGACCTGCACCATCTACTCGGTGGACCGCAACGGGCGCGACCTGGACCGGCAGCGGCGAGACTTCGCCGAGCGCTATCCGGGGAGCGACGTGCGCTTCATCAAGGCGGACTTCACTCGGCCGCTAAATCTGCCGGAGTTGGACGGCCTGCTGATGGCCAACTCGCTGCACTATGTCCCCTACCCGGACCAGGTTGCCGTCCTGGCGCGCCTCTGCGCGCACCTGCGCCGGCCCGAGGGGCGCTTCGTGCTGGTGGAGTACAACGCGCGTTCGGGCAATCCGTGGGTGCCGTACCCGGTGGATATGGAGCTGTTTGGCCGGCTGGCACGCGCGGTGGGCCTCAGCAATCCCGACGTGCTGGCGGCGATCCCGTCGCGCTTCCTGCGCGAGATGTATGCGGCGCTGGCCCGGTGGCGCTAGCCCGTTCGGACGCTGGGACCGCCGCGCTGCCGAGCCGGGCGGCTTGCTCTTGACATTGCCCGGTGCCTCTTGTATGCTCCCGCATATCGCTCTATCTACCGGGGCGAGCAGAATGAAAGGGAGCCAGTCACTGTGGGAGAAATCAAGGGTATCGCCGAGGGTCTCCTTCGCATCCTCGCGACCATCATCGGCCTCATCGGGACTGTCGTCGCGTTCATTGTGGTAGGACTGCACAGCATCACCGCTGATTCCAAGGCGGGTGGTATCGGGCACGGCCACTTCTTCCTGGGCCTGCTCCTTACCATCGTCGCCCTCATCGGCTCCCTGCTGTCTTTCCCGGCTCCGACCGTCGCCGCGGTATTATTGGTCCTGGCGTCGATCGGGCTGTTCTTCATCGCGCCGGCGTTGTCCTGGTTCGCCATCCCCTTGCTCATCATCGCGGCCATCCTGGCCTTCCTGGATCGTAAGAAGGCCAAGGCGGCCACGGCCCGGTAGCCGGGGGGTGCGTCTGAGCGCGCGTTCAAGAGCCCACAGCCCTGAAGAGGCGGTCATCCGGCCGCCCCTTTGGGGCTTTCGCGTGTAGGCGTACGCTTGAGCGAAGCGACGAATCGCCTCGCTACGTGAGAGAAGATGCCGGCTACTCCTCGTCTCGGGTCACGGCGGTCAGGTTCATCGTGAGCAGAATACCAGGCTTGGGGAGCGCATTGACCCCTATGACGGTGCGGGCCGGCCGGTGCTCCCCCATCATCTCCGCGTACGCCTGATTCATGCGCTCGAAGTCGCGCATGTCCTTGAGGAAGATGGTGATGTGCAGGACGTGCTGGAGGTCGGACCCAACGGATGCGAGCATGACCGCGAATGAATCGAGGATTCGCCGCGTCTGTGCCTCCACGTCGGGCCCGGCAAGCTGGCCAGTGGCGGGATCGACGCCGGCCGTGCCCCCGATGTTGATGAACGGCCCAGATTTCGCAATGTGGTTGTAGGGGCCAATCGGGGTGGGTGTACCAGCCGGAGTAGACGTTTGTACGTTCATGGCTATCCCTCCGCCTGGTGCTCTGGCTCGGGGTGCGGCGCGGGGATCGTGGTCTCGGGTCGGGCGGAGAAGCGGACACCGCCGAGGTTGTTCTGCCAGGGCCCAGTGAGGGCGACATATCCGGAGATGACCTGCTCGGCGTAGGGTGGGTCGGGCGTGGTGGGCGCGGCCACGCGCCAGGTGCGGCCGCCCGGGCGGTCGGTGGCGTCCGCCGTCAGCCGCACACCAAGGCCGCCCATCAGGCGCATGTTACGCTGGACCAGCGCAGGGTGCTGGACGAAGGCGTAGAGCGGGGTCGTGAGATCGCGTAACTGGCTCTTGATCTGGTCGGGTGTGTGGCCGAGGCGCTCCACGGCTGCCTGGACGTCGGCGCGCAACTGGTCGGCCGCGAGCGCGAAGATCGGCTCCAGGGTCGCCTGGAGATTCGCATGCCGGTTGAGCAGGATCTGCTGGCCATGGGCCAGCCGGCGCTCCTGATCGCCGCCCGGCTCACGTG
>JANWHL010000116.1 GCA_025450405.1 Ktedonobacterales bacterium | reverse complement strand
GGCGGCGAACTCGCGCAGGGTGTCGCGGCTGGCCCCCAGATTGGCGTAGTCGACGCGCGTCTGCATGGAGCGCCGGATGGTCGCGGGGTCACGGTCGATCTCAGCGCAATACTGGTCGATCAGCTCGTTCTTGTGCTGGAAGACATCGACCGGCCCACCGCCGTAGTTCCAAATATCGGCGTAGCGCGCGACGACGCGCAGGGTGAGCTGCTCGCCCCCCCCGCCGATGACGAACGGCGGATAGGGCTTTTGGACCGGCTTGGGCTCGCAGCGGGCGTCCTTGAGCTGGTAGTATTTGCCGTCGAAGTTGGCAACCGTTTCGGTCCAGAGCAGGCGGATGACCTCGCACGCCTCGCCGAAGCGGCGGATGCGCTCGCCGGGGGCGTAGAGTGGAATACCGTAGGCGGTATGCTCCAGCTCGTTCCAGCCGGCGCCGATGCCGAAGTCGAGCCGGCCGCCGCTGATGATGTCCACGGTGGCGCCCATGTTGGCAAGGACGGTGGGATGGCGGTAGGTGTTGCCAGTGACCATCACGCCAACGCGCAGTCGCTGGGTCTGGGCGGCTAGGGCGGCCAGAAGGGTCCACCCTTCGAGGCAGGGGCCGGTGGGGTCATCGCCCAGCGGCATGAAATGGTCGAAGTCCCAGGCGTCGTCGAAGGCGGGCTCTTCGTCAGCCGCGCGCCAGACCCGGACGATGTCGTCATAGTCGACGTGCTGGGGGGATGTCTTGATGCCGAAGCGGAGCGGATGCGTGGCAGGCATGCGGATACCTCCTGATTGGTGTCATGACGTCGTGCTGGTGGTCGCGCCGCCAGTATATGTCGTGGCGGGGCGAGACTGTTAGTCGTCGTGGATGGCCAGGTCGAGCTGGGCGAGGCGCCCGGGATCGGCCAGGATCTCGATGGCGGTGATTTTGTCATCGGAGATGGTGAACGTGAAGACGACGCGGGGCCGCCCGCCAGGTGCCCAGACGGCGCCGGGGACACCATCGACGAGCGCCGGGCGTGCGACCCGGGCGCGGCCCGCGAACTGGTGGGCCACGGCCTCGGCGCCACGCACACCGGTCGCGGCGCCGGCGGACACGGCGGCTGGGTCGGCCTGGACCACCACATCGGGGTCGAGCATGGCGAGCAGCGCGCTGAAGTCGCCGCCGCGCGCGGCGGCGAGAAAGGCGTCGACGATAGCACGCTGGCCCGTGAGATCGGCGTCGGGCTCCGGAGCGCCGCCGCGCACCCGGCGACGCGCGCGACTGGCGAGCTGCCGTGCCGCGGTCGGAGAGCGCCCGACGATCGGTGCGATCTCGTCGAATGGCATGTCGAAGAGGTCGTGGAGCACGAACGCGAGGCGTTCGGCGGGATTCAGCGTGTCGAGGACCACCAGCAGCGCCAGACCGACTGAGTCGGCCATGAGCGCCTGGCTCTCGGGGTCGGTGGCGTCCGCGCCTTTCGCGATGGGCTCGACAACCAGCGCGTCGAGCGGGTCCTCGCGCCGCGAAGCGCGCGAGCGGAGCATGTCCAGGCATACGCGGGCGAGGACCGTGGTGAGCCATCCGCCGAGGTTGGCGATCGCGCTCGTGTCGGCGCGGTTCAGGCGGAGCCAGGCTTCCTGCACGGCGTCGTCGGCTTCGGTGGAAGAGCCGAGCATCCGGTAGGCGACGGCGCGGAGGTGGTCGCGATTGGCCTCGAAGCGTTCCGCCAGCCACTCGATCTCGTTCTCCGCCGCGCGGTTGTTCGTTTGCTCATCCATCGGTCACAGTCCTTTCGTGCGTTCCGTTATACCATTGACGGGCAAAATCCAGGCGATGTGACCGGGAGAGTGGCTCCCGCGGAACGCGCGTGGCTGGCCCGATTACGATGGTAGTGTGTCGCGTGGAGTGAACCGCCGTGGGCACCTTCGCGGTTCGACGAGGAGAGCCGGAGGCCAGTGGAGGAAGGAGGCTGAGCGCGATGCCACGGACTATCGAGCTACGCAAGCAAGACACGCTGACCCGGCTCGAACGCGACGGGGTATGGCTGGATCCATAACCGTGAATGACACGGACAAGTGCTCTTCAGAACCAGAAGGGGGCCAGCGACCAGTGGGGGAAGAGCGGCGGGAAGTCATCACGGAGCTGGGTGAGGTGGGCAGCGCCGTCGCCATCGGGAAGGGCGCATTCGGGCGTCAGAAGGAGGTCGTCCACGCCGTGGTAGCCGAGCGCCAGCTCGGTCAGATGGCGGCGGTTGGCGCGCAGCACGCGGATCCAGCCGAATCGGATGCCCTCGTCGTCCACCTGGTAGCGCGGCGGCAGGAGGCGATCCCAGCGCGTGATTACGGCCATGCCGGCGGTGGCCGGGCGATAGATCTGGCTCGCGGACGCCAGCCGGGCCAGGCGCGCCAGGATGTGGTCGGGTGGCAGGGTGAGGCGCAGATGCGCCAGACCGCGATCGTGACCCTCGCGCTGGAGCGCGGTCAGCAGGCGGCGGGCCGTGGACGTATCGCCCGCGGCGGCCTCGTGGACCGTGAGCGTGGATTCCTCGGCGTCAGGCGAGACGAAGGCGTAGCCGGCCCGATCCGCCAGCACCAGGACCTGGTGCTGGTCGGCGTCGCGCGGGCGCCAGAGCCAGGCGTCGGTGCCGCGGGCGACGGCGCAGGGGTATGGTCCGATCGTGGCGGCGTAGAGGCGGGCGAGGTCGGGCGTATGCTCGTCAGTCGCGGGAAGCAGGGCAATGGCCGGGACCGGCGCGGTTGGCAGCTCGCGGATGGGCTGGAAGGTGGAGTCTTGGCCCGATGCGCCTGGTGGAGTGATGGGGGCATCGTCGGGCCCCACTGACAGGTCGGTCTGCCAGGAGGGCAGGACCGGGACGAAGCCAAAGCGGGGGTAGTAGGTGGGGTGGCCGTAGAGCACGCCGAGGGCGCGGCCGCGCGCGGCCATCCAGGCGAGGGCGTCGCGCATCGCGGCGGAGCCATAGCCCTGGCGCTGGCGGTCGGGCTCGCAGGCGACGAGCGTGACGATGGCGCCCGGCACCAGGCCGCCGCGGGCGCGTATCTCCCGCGGCAGCGCCACGACGCAGGCGACGGGGTGTGTGTCAATCGTGGCCACACGGACGCATTCTGGTGTGAGTGCCGGATCGTGGGCGACGAGCGCGTCCCAGAGCCGCGCCTCGTCATGCGTCGGGAATGCGCGGGCAATGATGCCCCGCACGGCGTCAAACTCGTCGCGCCGGGCGGCGCGGGTGACGATCGCCATTGCCTAGTGCGCGCCGTCGTGGCCAGAAGGCATGCCCTGGAGGGCCAAGCCGTCGCCATCCGCGAGCGGGCGGACGGCGGCGCCCATCGCCGCGAGGTCGTCGAAGAACCAGGGATAGCTCTTCGCGACGTGATCGGCGCCCTCGATGATGAGGCCGCGGCGGGTATGGAGGGCGACGACGGCGAGGGCCTGGACGAGGCGGTGGTCGTTGTGGGCATGGACGGTGACGCCACCTTCGAGCTCGTCGGGGCGACCGCGAACGACGATGGCGTCCTCCTCGGGGGTGACGTCGCAACCGGCGCGCCTCAGCTCGGCGGCGAGATCGCCGATGCGGTCGCTCTCCTTGATGCGGAGGTTGGAGACGTGTTCGAAGCGGCTCTCGCCTTCGGCGAAGCAGGCGATCGCGACAAGCGCGGGCACACTGTCGATGCAGATGCCGCCGTCGATTTGGGCGCCGCGAAGCTGCGCGTTGGCCGCCAGACGCACGACGAGATTGGCCGCCCCATCCTCGCCCTCGGTGGTGGCAAGGGCGATATGCGCGCCTAAGGCATCCAGCGCGGTCAGCAGGCCGTGGACGTCTTCCTCGCCGGGGTCCAAGCGCTGGAGCTGGAGCGGCGCGTTGAGCGCTAGCGCCGCGGCGGCCACGGCCGCGGCGGAGGGGCTGTCGCCCGGAACGGTGTGGACGGCGGCGCGATAGCGCTGGCGACCAGGGATGGTGAAGCGCATGAGGTCGGGGGCGATGTCCATGTCGATGCCGGCGATGTGCAGGGCGCGCAGGGTGGCGTGCACCAGTGGAATGGAGCGCAGGCCCTCTGTGACGGTGATACGGAGACCGTCCTGGAGGAGCGGCGCGAGATAGAGCAGGGCGCTGAGAAATTGCGAGCTGCGCGCGCCCGAGACGGTGACCGCGCCGCCGCGTGGCGGGCCGCCGCGGAGGGTGATGGGTAAGAGCCCACCGGGTTCACGCGCCTCCGCCTGGATGCCGAGCTGGCCAAGGGCGGCGAGCAAATCGGCGTTGGGACGCCGACCAAGGGAGTCGGGATGTGTCGTCTCGAAGCGCACCTCGGGCAGCAAGGCGCCCAGACCCAGGAGCAAACGCAGGATCGCGCCGGCGTTGCCAGCCTGGATGCTGCCGCCCAGTGGCGGCTGGACATGGCCGGAGCAGCCACGGACGTGGAGCGAGGCTGGCTGGCCCTGGCCCGCGCCCAGGCGCCCGGCCGACATTCCAATCTGGGTACCGAGCTCCCACTCGACCTCGGCGCCCAGGAGACGCACCGCCTCGACCAACACGCTGGTGTCGTCGCTGAGCGAAGGCTCGTGCACGATGCTTTCGCCATCCGCGAGGAAAGCGGCGAGCGTATAGCGCAGGGTATAGTACTTCGAGGACGGCAGGTGGGGTTGCGCTCCGGTGGCGCGTCCGGGGCTGATATGGGCACGGGCGGGAGGACGCCAGAGATGCGTGGGCGCCACTGTTCCGGGATGGGACGGGGCGACAGTGGTCTCCGAGGCGCTCGGCTCCTCGGCCATGATCAACCTCCTGGCAGATGCGCTAAGACTCCAGGGTGCATCATACCACCGACGCATGGGGCGGTGAGATCGGGATCAGATGCTGGTCATCGGAACGTTGTTGGCGCACGCTTGGCGTGTTAGACGGGATATGGGGTAACGATTGGGGCGATGCGTGACCGAGTCCGCCAGCCGCGCGCCATACAGGTGAACGAAGGCGGGGGCGGGGCGGTCGCCGTGGTTGCTCCAGCTCCAGCGCGGCGGGCTTTGAACGCGCCAACTACCAGGAACGCGCCAACTACCAGGAACGCGCCAACTACCAGGAACGCGCCAACTACCAGTCAAGAGCGCGTTGTGAGCGAATCATGGGCGCACGCGGTCGATGGTCGAGCACCGCGGACCGGGAACGAAGGGAAGCACCGACGTGCGAGAGCACTCCGACACGGAGGCCCTGCCAGGGGGAGTGTCGCCCACGCGCCCGGGAGGCTACATTCTCGTCATTGACGATGAGAGGATGATCCTGGATATCCTCTATGAGCTGCTGCACGACGACGAGGGCTACGAGGTGGTGGCCGCGGAAAGCGGCGACGAGGCGCTGCGTGCACCAACCGAGCCGGCGCCGGCGCTGATCCTGATGGATGTGCGCTTACTGGGTGAAGACTCGGAGCCAATCGCGCGGGCCCTGCGGGCGCGGCCGGGTTGGGACGCGGCGGCGCTCATCGTCTGCTCGGGCATCGACGATATCGACGACGCGGAGCGTCGACTGGGGGCTCAGGGCCATCTCGCGAAGCCGTTCGACGTGGACGACGTGCTCGCCCTTGCCAACGAGTGGGTTGGGCCGGGGAAGTCGGGATCGCGGACATAAGGGCGCGAGTTCTGGCGCGGGTCCGTGGTGGCCAGAGCGACACCGGAAGAGCACGCGCCGGCCAGCGCAGCTTTTTGCGTGGCGCAGGACCCGCCCACACGCTGTCACGCCGCATGGTGAGTGGCGCCTGTGGCCGAGGTGGTTGTAAGATGCCTGGAACGAAGCGCGAGCGTGTGCGTGGGTCCAGACGTCCGGCCAGGGACGGCTCCGCGCGCGATATTGGGGAATGGGCGCGCGTCGTTGGGGAAGGGCGGGTGACCATGAGCCGGGTGCTGGTGGTGGACGACGATCCGGCCATCCGCGAGATGCTCGAGGACGTCCTTTCGGAGGAAGGGTACGATGTGAGCACGGCGCGTGACGGTGTGGAGGCGTTGGAGGTGTTGGAGCGGGGCGGCGATTACCTGGTCTTGCTGGACCTGATGATGCCCCGCCTGGACGGACGTGGGGTCATCCGGACGCTGGAGCAGCGGCCCGAGATGCGGCGTGCGAGTCGAGTGGTGGTGATGTCGGCGGCGGAAAGGCTCTTCGCATTCAGCGCGACCATGCAGAGCAACATTGTGGCGGAGCAGATCGCCAAGCCCTTTGAGCTGGATATTCTCTTCGAGGTAGTGAGCCGGCTGGCGCCGCCGGCCGCGTGAGTGCTGGTATCACGATACCTGCGCGGACGGTCACGCTGAGGGCGAGCTTGCGGTGGTGGGCGGGCAGGCGCCGTTCACGGCGCGGGTCACCGCGGTTGGCGCGGATGATGGTAACGTCGGCTGCGATAGCCGCCTATGTTGCGTGCGGCGTGCTCTCGTCATGCTGGCTCGTCATGCTGGCGGCGATATGGTCCCAGAACAGGGCCATGCGGAGGACATCGTGGGTGTGCTCCGCCGTGTGCTGGAACGTCTTGGTGACGACCCAGCGCAGAGTGATGGCGCCCCACGGCTCGGGGTGGGACCAGGCAGTCTCGCGGACAGCGTCCCAGAAGTCTCGTAGGGCCGGCAGCAGGGCGATCTGGGCGGCGCGCACGGCCCGGAAGCGCTCGATGAGACGCGCGAGGTCCTGGTCGCCGCACGCCCAGGCGGCGTCCTCGTCCCAGTCCGTGATGGCGGAGCCAGGTTCCGCGAGCCAGAGATGCATGCTCGGGAGGGCGACGCGCTCTTCGTAGTCCACGAGGTGGAAGACGTGGCGGACGGTGTGCCACGCGCCAAGTGGGGCGGGCGGCGGCTCGACGCGCCGGTGCGCTGGAACTTGCTCAACAGCCCAGAGGAAGCCGTCGGCGCTGGACGCCAGATGCTGGCAGAACCACTCGGAGTCGTTCACGCGTGTGCCTCCCGCCCGTCCGCCGTCCGCGAATGTGTGTGACGCCGCTTCCCTCAGAGCATAGTGGGGGTGGGCAAGGTGGGAGTTGCGCCAGGGTGATGCCTGGTCACCCGGTGGGCGCGGTTGGTGCGGCCGCGGCTGGCGTCAGGTCGGTTGGCGGGTTGAGGGGGAGTGGCATGGGTAGCCGCGGCGCCTGGGTGAAGTCAAAGTCGTTCACGAGGTTGCCCAGGATGGGGACGTTTTCGCGGACGGTCGGGCGCGGGTCGGGGCGGCCGTCCGTCTTGGGGTCGAGGCGCTGGCCATCGAGGAAGTCGTCTTCGATGAACTTGAGATAGGCGTCGAAGCTGAGGGTCTGGTGGTCGACGTAGCCCGCGCGGGCGTAGGGGCTGATCACCAGGCCGGGTACACGCAGTCCGTAGCCGTTCTGGTCGACGCTGGGCGGGGTGACGTGGTCGTAGAAGCCGCCCCAGTCGTCCCAGGCGAGGAAGATGGCGCTGCTGTTCCAGTCAGGACCTTGCATCACAGCGTTGATGAGCGAGGTGACGTAGGACTGGCCCACGGTGATGAGGGCGGGAGGATGCTCGCTCACCTTGCCATCGGGCACGACCCACGTGACGGCGGGGAGGGTGCCGGCGCGCGCGGCGGTGAAGAAACCCGAGACGTCCTGGATGTTGCTCAGCTGGCCGTCCTGCTTGACGGTGTCGAAGTTGGGCAG
>JANWHL010000115.1 GCA_025450405.1 Ktedonobacterales bacterium | reverse complement strand
TATTATCCATGTGGAGAGAAAGAGTCTGGTACAGCGTATCAGCCGCTCGCCCCGCACCGGTTGACTGGGTATGTCATGTTGGCAATCTCTACGACATCGCAGTACAAACTATGAGTCTGTTTGCGGTCGGTTGATTCCGGTGTATGCTTGCCAGCCCTCCGCGCGCTGATTGCCGTGCCGCATGAACGGCGCCGGGCAGGAGCACTCGTGGCGCGGCAACCGCCGACCGGAGTGCGCGGACCGGTGCTCTGGTCGCCAGCACACACGGTTCCAGACGTGGGTTAAGGTAGGTACGAGATGCGTAGACTCCGATCTCTCATCATCGATGTCCCCGCCGTCATCCTGTTCATCGTCCTCGCCCTCTTTCTGGTCGAGAACATCCGCGCCGAGCGCTACAATTTTCTCGGCTATGCCATCTCGGGCAACCTCTGGTGGGTTGTGATGGGGGCGGCGCTGCTCGGTTTTCTCCTGGCGGCACTGCTCTTCGTACCTGGCCGCGTCTCCACCGGGTGGCGCAGCGGACGGTTGACCCGTCAGGCGGACCGCCGCGAGCAAGACTTGACGACGGTCCGCGCGCAGGACGCTCAGCACCAGGCGGAACTGCGTCAGGTGACCGCCGAGCGTGACCAGCAACACTCCCAGATGACGACCGCGGCCGCCGCGCACAGTACGGCCCCGCAGGGTGGCACTCCGGTCAGCGCGCGGTCCAAAGCGCGGGACGACGTAATGCGCCCGCCCGCGCGGCACGGCACGCTGCGTATTCGTTTGAGCGACATTGCCTATGGAGTGCACGAGCCGCACACTGCCGAGAGCTCGCTGCCCGACCAGACACTCCCCCGACAAGAGCCAGTTAGTCCCCGACCATAGCAAATCGGAGGTCGTGCGGAATCATGGGGACGAGAGCCCACCAGGGCGGCGGGGCAGACTAGGCGTTCCTCGCGCACCGTGTGCAATAGAAGGGGCCTGCGATGGAAGTGGTTGGGAACGCGAAGGAAGCGGCAGAAGCCGCAGAGCCGGTGGACACCCTTCACCTGCACGTCCAACGTTGGGAAGACGATGGTGGAGTCGCCGCACCGGCGCGCGATCAGGGGGACGACGACGCGGGAGACCACGAGCGCGACGCTGGAGTGGGCCCCACCATTCTGAAGAGGGCCGAGGACGACAGGTGCTGGGCGGGGACCATGTCTCGCTGATCGAGTTGTACCCACACTGCTCAGGCAATCGCGCCCGGGTGCCGTTGAACGGCGTACGGCAAGCCGACCGGACCGCGGTGGGCAAAGTCGCCGCTGTTACTAACCGCTATCAGCTTCCAGCCCATTCCAGTTTCACAAGTAAGGAATCCTTCCGATGGACGCGACATCTACCCAGCCATCACAGCTGATCATGCGCGAGTACACGTCGGCCAGAGCGTTCCGCAAGGACGCCCGCCAGCTGTACGCTCGAACGGGCTACACGGTCTCGGCCACGACTGGCTTGGCGCGGCGTGGCTCCGCCATGAGTACCCTGGCGTTTTTCAGACGGCGCCCGGAACATCTGGTCATTACGTACCGCGCGCCCACCAATCCGTGGCCCGTGACAACAGACGCACGATGAAAGATGAAAGAAGACCCCCATAGTTCACCTGCTGGACAGGGTGTGGCAAGCGCACGGCGTGAACAAGGAGGTGGCCTTGATGCCCATCCGGGCGGTCCAGGATATTGGGCGCTACCGGCGCTTCATTGAAGGGGCGCTGCCCGGCATTCCTACCGCGGTCGGTGCCGACGCCCTCGAATGTGCGGCGGCGGAAGCTGCACGAGAACTCGATATGCGCGAGGTGCCGCGTGTCTGGCTGCAACTCGTGGCCAAGCGCCGTGAATCCTCTTCATGACTCAACTGTTGGTGTCGAACTAGATGAGCGCCTTCGGCGGTGAGTCCCTGCTTCATCGCGCTCGCCGCCGGTTGCCGCGCGAGGCCATGCGAGTATTAGAGGTGGCGTTCCCGCTGCTCGGCCGCGCGCAGCCGGCGGCTCAACACCGTAAGCAGTTTGATCGCAATCTCGGGCGATTCGAGTAACATCGCGCGAAAGTCCCAGAAATTGAGGACGAGGACGCTGGTGGGTTCGAGCGCGGTAACCGTGGCCGACCGCGCCTGCTCGTCAAGCAGCGCCATTTCGCCGAAGACCTCCCCAGGACCCAGAGCGGCCAGCTCGTGCTCCGACCCATCTATATGCCGGTGAACCACTCGCGCGCGGCCCTCGCGGATGATGAACAACCGGACGCCGGAGTCGCCTTCGCGCACCAGATCGACGCCAGCGGGGCATTCACGCGCGACGCAGGTTTCGCCGATGCGTTTGAGCTCCCGCCGCGGCAGATCCGCGAACAGCGGCACGCGTGCCAGGATGTCCTCATACATGCGCATCGTCCGGTACAAACTCAACCGCGGCCAGCGCCACCGCCGGCCGCGGCGTCACTCCGCGCACTATACCATTCGAGACCACACGGCTGCCCGCAAGCGAACGCCGGGCGACAGCGCGGGTTCCGCCTTATTTCCAGCCGCAAGCCGACGAGCCAGTGGCGACCAATGTGAGCGCCTAGAGCGCGTCAAGAGGCGAAGCATAAACCGCACGAGTGATGGTTCCGCGGGTCCGTTTTCGCTTGTCGAACTCGACGTGCCGGATACGCCCACTGGTTGAATACGCCCACTGGTTGAATACGCTTATTGGTGATGCGCGCTCAGCGTCATGCGCGCCGTCGCCACTGGCTGGCCGGGCGTCACCAGGCGCGCGTACGGGGCGCGCAGGACGCGGCCAACGCGCGTCAGCAGACGGTGATACAGGGTGGGCTTGCCGGCCATGGCCGCCGCCGCCAGCCGGTCGTGCTCGGCCTCGGCCAGCAGGTCGCGCCGTCGCGCGGTCACCAGAGAGGTGTCGGAGTACAGATTCATCATGGCCACATCCCTCCTGGCTCTTCAGCTCCGCGGGATCGCCCTAATGTAGGGCCATCGCCCTTGGAGGCTGACATGTCTCCAGTGTGCCCGCACGACCGCGCAAACACCACGCACAACTCACACAGGGACTCGCACTCTCTCCGCATGCGTCTCCAACTTCGGGAATCCCTCCGGGTTTCCGCCTCCGCGTCGTCGCGCACCTGGATCGATGCCTCTGGCGCCGCCAACCGGCACTCCTGACCGCCGTGCGCGGGCGCCGCTTTCCCGCGCCCGGCGATGATATTGCGGCGTTCGGCGATGCTATAATGGCAGCGATTCGCGACCACCATCCTCTAACCGGGCGCGAGCCCTGGCATTGGCGCGACACGTGCCTCTGGTCGCAGCAGGCATCCACGCGCGGTGATCTCGCGAAGGTGGGCAACGCCATGGCGACCGTCCAGCCTCTCACGTTTGGCGCGCTCCTCAAACGTCACCGCCGACTCGCACGGCTTTCTCAAGCGGCACTGGCTGAGCGCGCGGGCTTTAGTGTTAGCTATGTCAGCCAGCTCGAGCGCGGCGAGCGCACGCCAATCCCTACCACTGTCGAGCTAATTGCCGACGCCCTAGCCATCGCGCCCACGGACCGCGAAACGCTGCTGGCGACCATTCGCGGCCAGACGCACCGCCCAACCCCTGGCGGCAAACACGACACCACCATCCCGCGCCTGGTCGGTCGTGCGCGCGAAATCGCCCAACTGGAGCGGCATGTGGCGGGCGACGGTCCGCCAGTGCTGCTGCTCGTCGGGGAACCCGGCATCGGCAAGACACGGCTCCTCCGCGAAAGCGCGCATTTGGCGGCGCGCGCGGGTTGCGCGGTGCTTTCCGGCGCATGCCACCGCGGCAGTGGTCGCGAACTCTACGCGCCCATCCTCGAAGCTCTTGAGCACCGAGTTCGCGGGCAGCCGCTGGCACAGTTGCGCGCGGACCTTGACGGCTGCGGCTGGCTCCAGCGCCTGTTGCCAGAGCTTGGCGAGATGATGGACGCGCCGCTCTCAGGCTGGACGCTGCCTCCCGAACAGGAGCGCCGGCTGATGTTCGCCGCCGTCGCGCGCTTCCTGGGGAACGTGTCGGGACCAGCTGGCACACTGCTCATCCTCGACGACCTCCAGTGGACCGGCGCCGATGCGATCGACTTGCTCGCGAGCCTGGCGCGCTCGTCCCCAGACGGATCGCTCCGCATCCTGGGAGCGTATCGCGACACCGCGGTCAGCTCGCGCGACCCGCTGCCAGGCACGCTCCTGGACCTGGTTCGCGAAGGCGTCGCGCGGCGTGCCGCGATCGAGCCGCTGGCACCAGCCGACGCCGCGCAGTTGCTCGACACGTTGCTCGCGGGCACGGCTGCCGCATCCACCGTGCGCGACGGACTTTTGCGTCGCACGGGTGGCATCCCTTTCTACCTCGTCAATTGCGCTCAAGCGCTCCGCGCGGGAGCCCCCGATTCCGAAGCGGTGCGATCAAGCGACGCGATTCCCTGGGACGTCGCCGAGACCATTCGCCAACGAGTGGCCGCCATGCCGCGGCTAGCGCGCGATTTGGTGGCCGCCGCCGCGGTCGCCGGGACCGCCCTGCCGCGCGCGCTCCTGCTCGGCGCCGTAGCGGGCAACCAGGACGACGTCGCTGGGCTGGAGGCGTTGGACACCACCGTGCGGGCGCGTCTGATGGCCGAAGATGGCAATGATTCCTGCCACCTCGCGCATGATCTGGTCGCCGAGGTGGTGGCCGCCGACCTCAGCGCGGGGCGCCGCGCGGCATTTCACCGCCGTATCGCCCTCGCCCTCGAGGCCGCCGCGGGCGAGCCACCAGCGGAGCTGGTTGCCGACCATTTCGCGCGCGCGGGCGACCTCGATCGTGCCGTTGTCTACCTGGAGCGCGCGGCCGATCGCGCCCTCGCCGTTTATGCCTATGGCGACGCGGAGCGCCACGATCGCGAACTCATCACCTACCTGGACCGTCTGGGTCGTGCCGCGGCGGCTACGGCGGCCCGCGAGCACCTCGCCGCGGTTCTCATGGCGAGCGCGCGCTACGACCAGGCGATGGCGGTGCTCGCGGAGGCGCTCGAAGCCCTGCGCGCGGCTGGCGACGACGAGGGCATGGCGCGCGTGGCGGCCGAGGTTGGCCAAGCCCACACGCTGCGTGGCACGCCGGAGGAAGGCATCGCCTGGCTCCGGACCGAGTCGCGCGCGCTTGAGACCCGCGGTCTCTCCCCGGCCGCCCTCGCCAGCCTGTATATCGCGCTGGCCACTCTCCTGAACGCGAGCAATCAGAACATGGCGGCGCTCGCGGCGGCGACGCGCGGCGCCGACCTCGCGCGCGCGGCGCGCGCAAACGACCTGCTCGTACGTGCGGAGCGCCGTCGCGGCAACGCGCTGCTCCTGCTCGGCCAGATCGATGAAGCGATAAACGCACTGGATGCGGCGATTCCCCTGGCCGAGGCGGTGGGTGATCTCAAGATCCTCTGGGGCGCGCTCAACAGCCTGGGGGCCGCGTACGCCGCCAGGGGCGATTTCGGAGGCACCGCGCACGCCTACCTGCGCGCGTTCACCATGGCCGAGCGGCTTGGCGATCCTTCTGCCATCTCGTTCATGTGGTTCAGCCGCGGCGAATTGGCATTCGCGATTGGCGAGTGGGACGACGCCAGGGTCTGTTTCGACGCCGCCGCGAACATCATCGCGCCAGTAACGGCCTCGCGCTTCGCTCCCTATCCTCCACTTGGCAAGGGCATGCTGGCGCTGGCGCGCGGACACGACGACCTTGGAGTGCGTGCCCTGACGGATGCCATCTCCCTCGCCGAGCGCCACGGCGATCGCCAGGCCCAGCGCTGGGCGGCCGCCATGCTTGCCGAGCACGACCTGGCGCAAGGGCGCGCAAGCGCTGCCCATGCGCGGCTCGCGACTCTGCTCGACAGCGCCGCGGCCGGCGAGCGCGACCTGATGCTCCTGCTCCCGCTGCTGGCGTGGGCGCACTTGGAGCGCGGCGAGATCGAGCCAGCGGGCGCCGCGGCACGCCAGGCCGTCGCGGGGGCCAGGGCGGGGAATATGGCGCCGCTGCTGGCGAATGCGCTCCGCGTGGGGTCTATGGTCGAGATGGGCCAGCACCGCTGGAAGGACGCCGAGGCCGCACTGGAGGAGGCGCTGGCCCTCGCTCGGGACCTGCCGGCTCCTTACACCGAGGCCAAGGTGCTCTATACCCTCGGTCAGCTTCACACCGGCATTGGTGACACCAATCAGGCTCGCGAACGGCATCGCCGGGCGCTGGCGATCCTCCGGCCGCTGGGCGAGCGCCTGTACGCCGCCCAGATCGAATACGCGCTCGACGCCAGCACGTAGTGACAGATTGGCGCCAATCTTGCGCCGTCGCGCGGGCGGTGTTTCCCGCTGTTGACGGCATGCCGTCCGCGGCACGCTCAGGTGTGTCTCAGCCTGAGCTCAGCCACTCCTCACGGGCGTACGCTAGGATACGTGGAATCACACATCCAACGAGCGGCGCGCGCGGTCGCGCGAGAGACGCGACCGACGAAGGGACATCGGAATGAATGGCGTGCTCGAGCTACTCGCCGCGCTGGGCGGCATCATCCTGGTGGACCTGGCGCTGAGCGGCGACAACGCGCTGGTCATTGGCGCGGCGGCGGCGGCCCTGCCCCAGCGCCAGCGCCGCATCGCCCTTGTCGTCGGCGGTGCGGGCGCGATGATTCTGCGCATCGCTCTGGGCGCCGCCGCAACCATCCTCCTCGAGCTGCCGCTCCTCCAGGCCATCGGCGGTGGCCTGCTCATCATTATCGCCATTCGGCTGCTGGCCGGACGACACACGGAAGCCACCCTCGGGGAGGCGCCGGCAAAGCACAGTTTACTTGGCGCCCTGCTCACCATCCTCGTGGCCGACGTGACGATGAGCCTCGACAACGTCCTAGCGGTCGGCGCCCTCGCCGCGGGCAACATTCCCTTGCTGGCCGGGGGCCTGGTGCTCAGCATGGCGATTGTGCTGGTGGGCAGCGCGCTCGTGGCCGCCTTGATTGGCCGGCTACCCCTGCTCCTGGATCTTGCCGCGCTTGTCCTTGGCTGGACAGCGGCCAGCATGGTGCTGCATGACCTGCGGCTCGGTCCGGTGCTCGCCGCCTACCCCTGGACCGCGTACGCGGTCCCCGCCGCGGGTCTGGGCCTCGTCATCATCGCGGACCTGCTCCTGCGCGCGCGCGATCGCCGGTCACGGCGGGCCGCCATGACGACCGCCCCAGAACGCGAACGCGAGCCCGCGCGTCGCTAGACCTCGTGGCCGAAGACCGGTCCCAGTGCACGTCCGGTCCGATGGATGCCTACCGCTGGCACCGACGCCCGGGCACCCCCCACCATTCAACTGGATTCGGCACGGAAGCGCGGCGGCTCCGATCTCCGGTGCCGCCGCGTTGTCTCGGATGGCCCGTGACGGACCAGCTGGTTATTCGGGCTACTTGGTGTTGCGCGGGCCAAAGAAGCTGTAGAGGAGTGGTCCGATCCAGATGGGCAGCAGCAGGATCAGAAAAATAGTCCAGCCCCACTTCCCTTCCTGGATCGAGTCGATGAGGGCGATCAGCCAACCAATGGCGTAGACCACGAGTCCACCGACCAGCGCCAGAATGGCGTAGAAGGGGTGCTCCGCTCCACTGGGAGCACCCAGCGTGAGTGCGTAGCCGAGATACACGAGACCGGCGGTGATCGCCGTCAGGATGAGAACGGTCCACTTGCTAAGGAACGTGTACTTCACAGGTAGTTTCCTTTCTGACATGGTCTGATGATGGCGCCGACCGAGCGCATGTTCAAGGCACGCGCACCGCGAACCCGGCGGAGCGAGGCATGGGTGCCGCCGGAGACTTTTGGGCCATTGGTTCCGGGCACCTAGAGCGTAACTCAGCGGGATGAGGCCAACCTGAGTATGTCATGAACTGAGCCTGAGTGCCCCCGCGCGGAGCGACGTAGCCCATAGCCAGCGGAGACCGCACACCCAGCGGCCAACATGCGCGCGGTCCAGCGCCCGCCCGGTCTCAGCGGCGCCTCAGGGACGTTTCATGTTGGCTTCAGGGGTGGCGTCTATACTGCGGGCGAGTTGGACCGGTCCGCCAGCCGTGGCCGCGGCGCCAGATGAGTCATAGGGGGAAGCGATGAACGAGATGGGGCGGGACGGGCACCGAGCCACACGGATAGCCACCAGGGTCGCGGGCGGCCCACCAGATTCGTCGGAGGAGCGGCCGGACGCTGGCAATCGCCACCTGGACGAGCATGGCCCGCGCGAGTGGCTCGCGCACCTGCCCAGCGCGTATGCCTGGGCGAGCCGCCAGGCGGTTCGTGCGCCAGTCGTCGTTGCCGGCGTCGGCGTCACCTGGCTCGCTGTGTTCCTCGCGGACCTCTTCACGCGCACCGACCTCGCCATCTCGGTGTGCTACGTCGTGCCAATCGCGCTGACACTCTGGCTACCCTCGCGGCGCGGTGCCGGATTGCCGACGGGAGTCGCCCTGGCGGCGGCGCTGGGGGCCACGCTCGTGGCGGTTTGGGTCGGAGCGGACGCGGTGCATGGCCCAGGCATCCGTCCCCACGTGGGCAACGATCCCGTGGCGCTTGGCAACCGGCTCCTGGGCGCGGTGTCGCAGGCGGCCGTCGCGTGGGCCGTCGTGCGTCATCGCCGCCTGCGCGAACGGGAGCGCGAGTTGATCACCAAGCTGGATGCGGCACTATGCGCGACCGATGAATTCATCGCGATCGCGTCCCACGAATTGACGACACCCCTGGCCGGCGCGCGCGGCTACGCCCAGCTGCTGCTTCGGCGCGCGCGTCACGGCCAAATGGCCGGACTGGATGGCCAGAGCCACCGCGCCCTGGCGCTCATCGACGACCTGCTTGGACGGCTCAACCTGCTCGCCGACGATCTCCTCCACGTCTCGCGACTCCAGACGGGCAAGTTGGACCTGCGTCTCGAACGCCTGGATATCGCGGCGCTCGCGCGCGAGGTGAGCGACGAACAGCGCCACGCCGCTCCGCGCCACGCGATAACCGTCATGCCCGCCACGGGCACCGTGACGGCGTGGGCGGACATGCGGCGCATGCGCCAGGTGCTTACCAACTTGATCGGCAATGCCATCAAGTACAGCCCTGACGGCGGCCCAGTCGCCGTCACGCTGGCCATCACTTTCCGCACTGCCCTCGCGGAGCATCTGCCGGATGAATTCGAGCCGGACAACCCAGGGCCAATGGCGCCCGGGTCGCAAGGACCCGAAGCCGATCCCTTCGTCATTCTGCGCGTCAGCGACATGGGCATCGGCATCCCCGAAGAGGAGAGCGGGCAACTCTTCGGCCGGTTTATCCGCGCCTCCAACGCCTCCACCTCCGCGATCAGTGGCACGGGACTGGGATTGTATCTGTGTCGAACGCTGGTCGAGGCACAAGGCGGTGCCATCTGGCTGGAGTCGAGCACAGAGTGCGGCGGATCCACCTTCGCGCTGGCACTCCCCGCCGGGGTCGACCCGATCGAAGGCACATGGTCTGAGTCTGGAGCGACGCCCCGCCATCCCATCCTGACTGGGACGGCCTCTCGATAAGGCGCCACCACGACACCTCATCCAGTCAAAGCAGTGGTGGCGCGGGCAAGGTGACAGTAAACGTACTGCCAAGTCCGGGCGTGCTCTCCACCGTGATGGCGCCGCCGTGCTGGTCGGCCAGCGAACGAGCGATAGACAGCCCCAGGCCGGTACCCTGGCGGCCGCGGGCGCGGTCCGCGCGATAGAACGGCTCAAACACATGGGGGAGGTCCCCGGCATCGATGCCGATGCCGGTATCTCGCACACGCAAAATCGCCTGACCATCCTGCCGGCGCAACGAAACGCTGACCACCGCGTCGCGCCCGCGCCCGCCAGACTTCTTGTCGGCCGGCGTGTACTTCATCGCGTTGTCTAGCAGGATCAGCGCGAGCCGACGCAAACCATCCTCGTCGCCGCGCAGACGTACCGGCTCGATATGCGCGATCTCCAGCTTCGGCGCGAGTGGTTCAGCGGGGCGGCGTCCACGGAACCGCCGGACGAGATCAAGCACGATGCGATCGAGGTCCACCAATTGTGCCGGCCGCTCGCCCGGCGCGTGCGTCGTCGTGGCCGTTGCCGGTTCGGAAACGACATCGCTGGCGACGTCGGCGCGGGCGAGGGCAAGGAGGTCGTTCACCAGCAGACCCAGGCGGAGCGACTCAGCGTGCGCATCGGTCAGCATGGCGCGCTGTTCTTGTGGAGGCAGCTCCTCGCCGCGGTTGAGTAACAGGCCAAGATTGCCCTGGATCGTCGTGAGCGGAGCTCGCAGCTCATGCGACGCGTCGGCGGTGAACCGGCGCTGCGTGGCCAAGGCACCCTCCAGGGCCGTCAGCATCGTGTTGAACGCGCGCACCAGATAGGCGAGTTCGTCGTGTCCGCGCGGCTGCCGCACCCGCTGGCTCAGGCCGACGATGCGCGTGCCCGAAGCCGCGGAGCGCGCGATGGTACGCGCGGTGGCGGCCACGTCAAGCAGAGGATGGAGCAGACCAGTCGCGACGATCCAGCCGCCAATCAGTGCGCCTCCGAGCGCGCCCAGCCCCGCCAGCACAAGCAACGCGCGCAACACACCAAGCGCGGTTTCGGTATCGTGCAGTGTCTTGGCGGTCACCAGCACGCCAATGATGTTGTCGGGTGTGTGCTGAGCGCCGGGCGCGTAGATGGGTAGCGCCTCGGACTGCACGTGGTCGCCACTGACGGCGGCGGTGTACCAGCGCACCTGCCCAGCGCGCACGCTCTCGAGCACCGCGCTGGGCAGCGGCAAGTTCGGCGTGGGACCCGACTCCGACTGGTAGTGCTGCTTACCCGCGCGGTCCACCACGAGCACGCCCACCCCCGGATCGTGGTAGGTGTCGACGACTGGCAACGCAAGCTGGTCGGGCCAATACGGCGGCTGGCGCAACAGGCTGCGCTCGAGATCGACGTTGGCGATCCGGGCCTCCGCGCGAATGGCCGCCGCGTTCCCCTCCTGCAGCGAATTGGCCGTCAGTGCGTAGACCACCAAACCAAATACGCCGAGGACCAGCGCGATCAGGGCCCCCTGCCAGAGAACGAGCCGAACACGGAGTGAGCGTGTCCACCACGGCCCGACACCATCGCTGGCCCGTGGTGACCACCGCGCGACACGGCGCGCGGGCGCGAGTGCCCGCCGCATCGCCGGCCAGAGCCCGGCCGCGTCGGCGCCGCTGGTCGACGCGGCGGTTGCCACGCCGCCCGACTCGTCCGGCGCGGTGGTCGTGGTCGGGGTGTCACTCCTTGAGGACATAGCCCACCCCCCGAACCGTGTGAATCAAGCGTGGCTCGCCGCCCGCCTCCAGTTTGGCGCGGAGATACCCGATGTACACCTCCAGGACATTTGAGGACCCCTCGAAGTCGACCCCCCACACCCGCTCCAGGATGATATCGCGGGTCAGCACCTGGCGCGGCCGGTGGAGGAAGAGCGACAACAATTCGTACTCCGTGGGAGACAGCTCGATCGCGCGCGCGCCACGGTGGGCGATACGCGTGCCAGTGTCGAGCTCGACGTCGGCGGCGCGCAGCACCTCGTAACGGTCCGGTTGGCCCCGGCGCAGCAGTGCGCGCACACGCGCCACAAGCTCCTCATGCGCGAACGGCTTGACGAGGTAATCATCGGCGCCCGACTCCAGGCCCCTGACCCGATCGGCCACGGCGTCGCGGGCGGTTAGCATCAGGATGGGCACATTGTCGCCGGCTTCGCGCAGCCGGCGGGCGACCTCAATGCCATCCATACCCGGCAGCATGACATCCAGCACAATGACATCGGGTGGACGCTCCAGGAAGCGCGCCAGACCTTCCGTGCCGTCACGCGCCACCGATATGGTATAGCCCTCCAGGGCCAGGGTCCGCCGCAGCAGCTCAGTGATGCGCGGGTCGTCGTCCACGACCAGTATGTGGGCTTTCATGGCGTTGTCGTGTCCTTGGGCAGCACCCCATGGCGTGGATCGCGCGCCGCTCCAGCCGGCTGCCCAAAGAGAGTCTTTGCGCGGCGCCGCTGGCGCGATCATTGTGCCCATAGTGTGGCACACCGCACTGTGGTGGTGCTGAGAGGACCATGAAGACAACCTGGCCGTGCACCATGAGATGAGAGCGCACGCGTCCGGGCGCGACAGCGGCCGACTACGCGTACTCGTTGACCTCGACCGCGCACGCCACCGGGCGACCGTCTACAAACAGCCAGAAGCGCAGAAATTTGGCGCCTGTCGCATCTTCCGTCGCGAGATTGCTGGCGGAGCCCTCGCGGTCGTCGCGATCCGCACCCCGAGGATCCGGGGCCTCAGCACGCCATGAGGAGGGTCCACTCGTGCCGTCAGAACGATCCTTCGCTGGCAGCTCGCCGCGGGTGCTCACTGACCAGCTCGCTGGCCGTGAATGGTTCCGGTTCGTCTCTTCTGCCCATTCCATGATGCCGTACCTTCTTCCACGTCACCAGCGGCTTGGGCGCCAGCGGCGCCATCTACGCGCGGCGGAGGGGCGGATAGCTTCGCATGAGCCAAGTGTATGGGCCGCGAGCGACTTTCTCCACGCGGAAATGGGGTGCCAACCCACGGACTTACCCACGGAAGTTTGCGACAGCGCGCCTGCTCCACCGGTCACATGCGCGCGGATCCTTGACGCGGCGGAGCACAACTGGAGCGACCAGCGGGCAACTTTCAGGCGGGTCACAGGTTGGCCACAGGTTCGCTTCACCTGAAACGCCTATTCTTCTGGCAATCACGGCATGCTCTATGCTCAAGACCGCATGGATATATTGTTTCAGCGGCCGTCTGAGGGCTTGGCCGGATGACCGCTCTGGCGTCGATCGATTCCATTGCTGCGGCGCGCACGCGCTCAACGCGTACGCACTCAAGGGGTCGGTGGCCAGAAACGGATATCGGGGATGAGGAAGGTGGCGCGTATGGAACGAGCGAAAGAGCCAGGTCGCCAGCGGACGGCAGGCCCGGCAACTCCGCCACGACGGAACGCTGGCCACTTGGGCGTGGACGACATCGAACGTCCCGAGGAGCGTCGGTCGAGCGACGACACAAGTGCCGCGCGTGTGCGCGGACCCCATGACGGCGGCGGTGCCAACCCGGGGGCCGACGCGGACACTCGAAATGATCTCGAAGTGGTAGACGAGACGGGCGCCCGCTTCCTGCGCTACTGGCACTTTGTGGATGGCCGGGCGATCCCATGCCTGGTCAAGCTCGCGGACCCCACGATGCGCGCCCAGCCTGAATGGGAGATGCGCGCCTGAGTCCGCGGCGCCAGACCACGCCGCCGACCCCAGCCAGCGCCAGTATGACCGTGCCAACGAGCCAGCGGCCCGTGGGCGGAATCGCCCGGCGCGGCTGGCCGGCCGTTGTGAGGGCCGACACCGCGGCGCGCTCTCCCCTCGACTCGGTCGAAGCCCCACCTGGGCCAGCGTCCCCGCGCAGCGCCCATTGGAGGACCTCAGCCACATGCAGGGCACCTCGGCCCGTGGTCTGTTCGATCTGCGTGCGGCAACTGAAGCCATCGGTCACCACCAGCGTCTCCACCGTGGCCGTGCGGACGGCCGGGAGGAGCACGCGCTCGCCGACCTTCAGCGAGATGTCATAGTGGTCCCGCTCGAAGCCGAACGCTCCGGCCATCCCACAGCAGCCATCGTCGAGCACGTCGTAGTCGAGCCCCATGCGCCGGAACAGACCGATCTCGCCGTCCAGACCCATAATCGCCTTATGGTGGCAGTGGCCGTGAACGAGCGCCTTCCGGTGTAATGGTCGCGGCTCATAGCCCGCCCGGCTCAGGAACTCGCCGAGGGTAAACGTCTGGTGGGCCAGGCGCTGGGCGTCCTCGTCGGTCGGGAACAAATTGATGGCATCGTCGCGGAACACCGAGCAGCAGCTTGGCTCGAGCACGACGATCGGCAAACCGGCGCGCAGCTCCGACCGCAGCGCTTCCAGAATCGCGTGCAGCAGCCGTTCCGCCATGCCCAGGAAGCCGAAGTCATAGAGCGGTCGGCCGCAACAGAGCGTCTGAGCCGATCGGTCGGCTTGCGGCACGACAACCTGGTAACCCGCATCTTCCAGCACCTCGACGGCGGCGACGGCCGTATCGGGGTGAAAGTGATTGTTGAACGTATCGGGCCAGAGGATTACCTGAGGCCGCCCCACGTTGCGTGGCGCGCGCTCGCGCCACCACCGCTTGAACGTCACCGGTGCGAAGTCGGGGACCTCGCGCTCCCTGGCGATGCCACCCAGCCGCTTGAACGCGCCGCCGAGGACCGGCGCGTGCGTCACGGCGTTCACTAGGCGCGGCGCGTGGGCGGCGGCGCGTGCCCACCAGTAGATCCAGCCCATCGCGTAGCCAGTGACCGGCCGTGGACGCCAGCCATAGTAATGGGAGAGAAATTCCGCCTTATAGGTCGCCATGTCCACGTTGACGGGACAATCATGCTTACAGCCTTTACAGGCCAGGCAGAGGTCCAGCGCGTCCCTGACGGCGTGGTTGCGCCACGTGGTGGGGGTGACGTCACCCTCGAACATTTCGAAGAGCAGGTGCGCTCGCCCACGCGTGGAATCCTTCTCCTCGCGAGTTGCCATGAAGCTCGGGCACATCGTCTCGCCGCCGCCGCGCCGGCACTTGCCGACGCCAACGCACCGCAGCGTCGCGTCGGCCAGACTGCCATGGTCCTCCGGAAACTTGAAGTGCGTGACCAGCCTCGGCGGATTGTAGTCGGTGCCCAGGCGTAGATTCTGGTCCATGCGGTACGCGTCCACCATCTTCCCCGGATTCATGCGCCAATCCGGATCCCAGATCGCCTTGAACTCGCGGAAGGCCTGGACCAGCTCCGGCCCGTACATGATCGGCAACAATTCGGCGCGCGCCTGGCCGTCGCCATGCTCGCCCGAGAGCGAGCCGCCGTACCCTACCACCAGCTCCGCCGCGCGGCGCATGAACGCGTTGAAATTCGCGATGCCAGGCTGGCTCTTGAGGTCGAAGTCGATGCGGGTATGCAGGCACGCCTGGCCAAAGTGCCCGTAGAACGCGCCGCCGTACTCGTACTCGTCCAGGAGTTTGCGCAGGTCACGCAGATAGGCGCCAAATCGTTCAGGCGGCGTGGCCGAGTCCTCCCACCCGGGCCACGTGTTGGGACCGCCGGGCGTACGGGCGGTACCGCCCAGGCCCGACTCGCGGACCTCCCAGATTGCCTTCTGATCGCGCTTTGAGGTGTAGAGCCGCATATCGGGGGCGCCAGACCCGCGGCCAAGGTCGTTCATGAGCGCACGGGCCTGGTCGGTGGCCTCCGATTCACTCTCGCCACCCAGCTCGACCAGGAGCCACCCGCCACCCTCGGGCAACAGCGCGAGCCCGTCCGGATGCAGGCGCTTCTTGCGCAGATCACCCACCAGCCGCTCGTCGAAGCCCTCCAACCCGATCGGGCGGTGCTCCATGATGCGCGGGGCCTGGTCGGCGGCACGATAGACGTCAGGATACCCGAGCACGACGATCGCGCGCGCGGGCGGGCTGTGGACGAGATTGAGCGTCGCTTCCAGGATGGTGACGCAGGTGCCCTCCGACCCGACGAGCGCCCGCGCGACATTGAAGTCACCGCCAGGCAACAGTTCGTTGAGGTTGTAGCCAGAAACGCGCCGAGGTATGTCGGGGAAACGCTCGCGCACCAGCGGCGCGTAACGCTCGCCGAGGGCTCGCAGCCGGGTGTAGATCTCGGCGCGCCGGCCGCCCTCCGCCTGAATGCGCGCGAAGTCCTCCGCGCTCGTCGGACCCACGCGGAAGCGCAGCCCATCATAGGTGACCACTTCCAGCTCCGCGACGTTCTGTTCGGTCCGCCCGGCCATGATCGAATGCACGCCGCAAGAGTCGTTGCCGATCATGCCCCCAAGGGTACAGCGATTGTGCGTCGCGGGATCGGGCCCGAATGTCAGGTGGTGGCGCTCCGCCTGGTCGCGCAAATCGTCGAGGACCACGCCTGGCTGGACTCGGGCGAGCTTGCGGTCCGGATCGATCGCGATCATGTCGCGCAGGTATTTCGACATGTCGATGACCACGGCGACATTGCAGCACTGCCCGGCGAGACTGGTGCCGCCGCCCCGTGGCAGGACCGGGGCGCCATAGTGACGGCAGAGTGCGATGGTCCGCACGACGTCGTCAGTGTCGCGTGGGATGACCACGCCAATGGGCGCTTGGCGGTAATTGGAGGCGTCCATGGAGTAGAGGGCGCGGCTGCCGTGGTCGAAGCGGACTTCGCCGCGGATGGAGCGGGCGAGATCGGCGGCGAGCGCGCGGGCGTCGACGGATGAGGATACCTCACTGCCTCCGCCCCCAGCCCCCCTCCCACGGGCAGACGGGAGGCGGGTCCCGCCGCTGGGGCGGCTGATGCTCGCCGCCGTGTCCACGCCGTCCGCCATGTGGTTGCCGCCTTTCATTGCGTCTCGCCAGGGTGCCTTTGCTGGGGCACTGCCATGCCATCACGTCGGGGGCGGCCGGCAAGGTGTGTGCCGGGGAAGCGACGGCGCGGCCCCCAGACGCGATCGGCGCGTTGTCCACGCCCAGATCGTGTGATACAGTGAGGCTGTTCAGGTGGGCCCGCGCGCAGGCGCCGCGCCCAATGTGGCCCTGTAGCTCAATGGACAGAGCACTGGTCTTCTAAACCAGCTATGCGGGTTCGATTCCCGCCGGGGCCGCCATCGGTATCGCCCGGCTTCTCGCCAACCGCCCATGCAAGCGCCGCATCTCGTTGACCGTAATGTTGACCACAACCGGCGCAAACGGCTGAATGAGTTTGCGTACGAGCATCCAAACGCGGCCACTGGACTCCAACATTGATACGGGAAAATGCGGTCAGGTGCGCTCCGTTCGTTTGCTGAGTTGCGGACGGCTTTTCCACGCGCGGATCACGTGGGCAATCTGACGGTCTGCAACGTCGGCGACAATAGCGCCCGGCTGATCTCGGCGATCCTCTACAATCGAGAGAAGGTGCATATTCGCGCCGTCTTGACCCATGTGGAGTACGATCAGGGTCAGTGGAAGGAGCGAGGCGATTTCCACAAGCGAGTTGGAGCGCGTCGATCGTGTGTGGCCCGACCTCGTCCCCCCTCCTCTGCGTTCTGCGCACAGAAGAGGAGTATCAGCGGCTCGTCGTCGTGCTCGATTCGCTAGTCGACCGCGTCGGCGACGATGAGTTTCATCCGCTGGCCTCCCTGGTGGACGTGCAGGGCGCTCTAGTCGAGCGCTACGAAAGATGAGCACGTCCCTTAGTCAGTCTGAGCGGCGTTGCGCGCGATCGTGTCGTGCCGAAATGGGCTCCTGTCCGGCGCTCACGGCCAGCACATCCAGACTCCGAGGGCTGTCGGCGCACACCTACTTTGTGCGGCTGGCTGCCGGTTTGATCGCCAGGCCAGCCAGGGCCCAGAGTCGGGCGTTCTCGAGGTTGGAGGAGCAGAATGGCTATTCGGGTCTGCGTCGCGGGAGCGACTGGCTGGGCCGGCGCCGCGGTCACCCGTGTGATCCTCGCCTCCGCGGACTTCACGCTCACCGGAGCGGTCGCGCGCCAGCAGGCGGGGAACGACATCGGCGCGTCGCTCGGGCTACAGCCCGCCGGCGTCCTCGTGCAGCCTACAGTGGCTTCCGCGTTGAGAGCGGCCACGGATGTGCTGATCGACTACACGCTTCCCGACGCTGTCAAAGAAAATGCCCTCACCGCACTGGCCCATGGAGTACGCGTGGTCGTGGGCGCCTCCGGACTCACCGCCGCCGACTATGCCGAGATCGACCAGGTCGCCAGGGAGCGCGGGCTTGGCGTCATCGCGGCGGGCAATTTCTCGATCACCGCCGCGCTGGCCAAGCGTTTCGCGCTGATCGCGGCGCGTTACGTGCCCTCCTGGGAGATCATCGACTACGCGCAGAGTACCAAGATCGACGCGCCGAGCGGAACCGTGCGCGAGCTGGCCGAGGAATTGGGGCGGGCTGGACAGCCAACCCTGGACGTGCCCCTCGACCAGGTCCACGGCTCCAGTGAGACCCGCGGCGCCGACATCGCGGGTACACGGGTCCATTCGTTGCGCCTGCCCGGATACGTGATCGCGTTCGAGGCGGTGTTCGGCATGCCCGACGAGCGGCTGAGCGTCCGGCATGACGCGGGCGCGGGCGCGGGTCCATACGTCGCCGGTACGCTGCTCGCCGCCGAGAAGGTGATGCGGACGATCGGGCTCGTCCGTGGATTGGATCGCCTTCTCTTCGCTGAGTGATTCGCTGAGTGATCGGCGGCGTCCAGTCACACGCACGAGGGTGCGCAGCGCACCCAGCTCAGGATCACCAGGAACACGACCAGGACGAAGAGCACCAGGGGCGTGGCGGAGAGGACAATGCCGGTACGGGCCAGTCCGCGGCGTGACGGCGCGTGACACCCCCAGATCGAGAGCGCGAACCCAGCCACCTCCACCGGGACCATGCCAAGCAGCAGCAAGAGCGCTTCGCCGCTGGACCCGCCTGGGATCGCCTCAATGGCCAACAGTCCAGCCAGCAGCGACGCGCCCACGCTGACGAGGCCGCATACGAACCCCGCGAGCGCCTGCCCCTCACCGCGAGCCGATGGCACCGCGGCCGTACGCACGTCCGGTGATTGTTCACGCATTCGCACCCCCCGCGCCATCCCGGGTGTGCGCCGCCGCTCGCGCCCACCGCCTCCGCCAGTCTACCATGCGGCGTGAGGACCCGCACAGGTTGTGGTCGGGCCGGGATCAGGCGTGGCGAGCCGACGCTTACGAGACATCCAGCGGGGCATTCATCCGCTGGCCAGGCCCAGGATTCGCCGCCACCACGTCAAACGCCAGCTGGATATAGAGCGCTCCGGACCCAGGATCTCGCGTGTAGCGATAGTCGGTATTCACCGCGAGCGGAATGCCGTCCCACATCAGCACTGGCGATCCCGCCGTCCAGTTGGTAATCTTGATCCGCGGCGCGAAGCGCGTAGTGACCCCGTTAGACAGGTCGAACGCCGCGCTGACATGATGGCCCGCGCCATCGATCACATAGGCGCCAAGCCCGGGATTGAAAGCATTGCGCAGCG
>JANWHL010000114.1 GCA_025450405.1 Ktedonobacterales bacterium | reverse complement strand
GGTGGCAACATCAGCGTGACCTGGTCGCCCAATCCGTGGCGCAACACCGGGACGATGACGGTAAACATTCACACAACGCCAAACACGGCCGTTAATCTTCTCATCACGGGCTGCGATGGCGGGACGTATCTCAATGCTCCCAATGGTCCCCCACCAAGTACGGACGACAAGGGCAATATGTACTTTTCGTTCACCGAGACATTTGGGGGACACATCGGCCAGGGCAAGGTCCTTGCGTTCTCTCAAAGCTCGTCTGGCTCCGCCAACCCGCCCTGCGCGTAACCCTACACGAGTGTGCCCCACGCGGACACGACGAACGCCGGCCGGCGTGGGGCATCGCGGACCCCCGCGCCGGCCGGCGCTGTGCTTGGGTGACGTCGCGCGCCCCGCGAGCGTCTGGTGGCGCTCGCCGGGCCCGTGGCGTCATCGCGGCGGCATCAACATCCAATGAAGAACGTCGGACGGCCGTCATGACCTCCGCACGCGGTCTTAGAAATGGCAGCGGAGCGAGATGATGCCCGGCGCGAAGTGGTTGGCCTTCGCCAGGTACTCTTGCTCATTCCCTTCGATCATCAGCTTGTGGAGCACGACCACGTCGCCGTCGGGCAGGGGCTCCGCCGGTTGCAGGCAAAGCTCCATCACCGCCGTCCCGCGGTCGTACACCCGCACCAACCCTCCAGCCCCAGGGATGCGGTACACGCGCTGCTCGATGCTTGGACTGCCGACCTCCAGGTAGCCATACTTCAACAGCTGCTGGTACTCCCCCTCGGAGAGTACCTCGCGCAGCATGGCCCGAGCCCTTCCCTCCGCCGAGAGGTGCTCACCCACGGTGTCGCGCCACCGGCCGAGACCGGGGATCGGCACCTGAGAGAGGTAATAGACGGCCAGGAGCAGGAACAGGAGCCAGATGCCAACGAGGAGCATCAGCGACTCCCACATGCGTCCTAGCCCCCTACCACCCGCGGAATCATCACGATTTGCTCGGCGGTTGGTTCAATCTGATCGACGCGCACCGGAGCGCCGTTCTTCTCGACCTTACAGGCCGTGGCGCCGCGCGCCCGCTGCTCGCTGAAGATGCGCTCCGCCTCGCGGACCGCCGCCAGCGCCTCCGGATCGCCGACTTCGACCTGCCGCACGTCCCACACGACGTGATCATCGCCGCGGCGGGACATCACCCGTAGCATACCCATGCTCCGTGTCCTCCTCGTTCGCCTGGTCTCACGCTTACCCGCATCGCCATGGGGATGGGCTGCCGCGGACCCTTCCGCGATCGGGCCGTCAGGCTTGCCCGCACTCCCGCGGTGGCGGTGGGCTGATCGGCATAATCCGTGCCCGCGCCAAGCCGACCGTGGGCACGCACGCGCACCCTCCGCGGCCGGCCAGGGTCCGTCAACCATACTCACCAGACCAGTGGCCCGCGCTGGCGCTGGCCCTTCACCCCCCGTTGCCCACGGCCCCGCAACACTCTCGAAGCCCAGGATTCCCGCGAAAATACCCCGGCCCGCGCGCGGTCCTGGACGCTCAGGATTACCCGTGGAACTTCAATTCCGCATCCTCGCCCCACCACTCCGCTCGCCCGTGGTCGCGCCCATTTTCACGCGTCTCGTTGGCGGCCCGCCGCCATGGCACTTCCACGCGGAACTCCGATCCCGCATCCTCGCCAGGCGTACCCGCCATCCATTGGCGCGGTCGTCCGCCAGGGGCCATCCTTGCGCCCCACCGCCGCCCGCCACCAGTGGGGCTATACCCGTAGGAACTCTGGCGCGGCCGCGACGGACGGCGGCACCCGGCGCGGCAGCAGCACGGTGAATGCACTGCCCTGGCCCGGCGCGCTCCACACATTGATCGTGCCGCCGTGACCTTCCACGATGATCTTGACGATGGCGAGGCCGAGACCCTGCCCGCGGCTGCGCTCGCCGTCGGTGTACACCTGGTAGAAACGGTCGAAGATGCGCCGCTGGTGTTCCGGGGGGATGCCGATGCCCGTGTCGCTCACGGTGATGCGCACGCTGCGTTCGTCGTAGGCGCCGCGCAGGGCCACCTTGCCGCCCTCTGGCGTGAACTTGACCGCGTTGGTGATCAGATTGCGCACCACCTGGACCAGACGAGTGTGGTCGGCGGGGATGACGGGCAGGTCCGGGTCGCAGTTTATGCTCAGGTCCACGCCGGCATCGTTGGCAATCAGCTCGATCTCATCAAGGACTTCCGCGAAGACCTCCGCCACCCGTGTCGGCGTGCGCATCAGCTCGAACTGGCCGGCGTCGCGCCGCGTGATCAGCAACAGGTCCTGAACCATCACCTTCAGGTGCTCGCTGCTCACCCGCACCCGGCGCAGGAAGTCGCGCTGCTGCGTGTTCAGGTCGCCAGCCATCCCATCGAGGACGACATGCAGATAGCCCCCAATGGCCTGCAGCGGCGCGTTGAGCTCGTGCGAGACCATTGAGAGGAAGTTGTCCTTCATGATCTCCATCGCGCGTAGCGCCGTCACATCGCGGCCAATCAGCAAGGCACGGCGCCCCGCCGGCACATTCACGGGCGTGATGCTCAGGTCCACATAGCGCACGGGCGAGGGCGGGGCGGGCGGGTGACTCGGCCGCCCCGCTGGCGTCTCCGCCGCCGCGTTGTCCATGCCAAGCCCGGTCGCGTCGATCTGGCAGTCTACGTGGGGGACGGCCATGCCCGTCTCGATGGCTTTCGCCACCAGGCATTCGCCCTCGCAAAGTGCGCAGACGCCGCCAGTCCGCGACAGCGCCGCGCAGCACCGCTGCCCGACCATCTGACCGCGCGCGAGGCCGAAGAGCCGGCCATACGCCTCGTTGGCGTCGAGGACGTTGAGATTGGCGTCCACAATCGCCATGCCGTCAGAGCCCGCCGCGAAGATGGCCGCCATCTGCTCGCGCTCGGTGCGCGCGGCGCGATAGAGCTCCACGTTCTCGAGCGCGGCCGCGACGATGGTGGCCAGGTGGAGCATCACCCGGAGCTCGGTGCGATTGAAGGCGGATGCGCGCGCCAGGGTGATCACCCCACGCAGGCGCTCCTTGGAGACGAGCGGCACCGAGAGCAGGGCGAGGGGGTCGCCCGAGAGGAAGGTCTCGGTGACCTCGCCGGCGGTCATCGGGCCGGGTGGGACAAGCGCGCCGTGGCGGTCGCGGGCCACCTTGGCGGCGATGGAGTGCACGTCGTCGAGGGCGATGGAGGCGGAGCTCAAACGCTCCACCCGGCGCCCAAGGCCGGCCGCCACTTTGAGCTCGCGCGTCGGCTCGTGATAGGCGTAGATGACGGCGTCGTCGCACGGCGCCACCTGGCGGATGCTGGCGACGATGTGGCCAAAGAAGGTCTGGGTGTCGAGCGAGCTGGTGAGGGCCGTGGCGGCGCTGAGCAGGGCGCGCAATTCGTCCGCCTGCCGGCCGGCTTCCTCGGCCTGGCGCGCCTTGGTGATGGCGAGCACGGCCTGATTCGCGAGCGCCTCCACCATGCGCTGGCGCCGCTGGTCGAAAGCCGCCGGCCGCGCGCTCGCCACGGTGAGCGTGCCCAGCACCTGGTCGCCATCCACGAGCGGCACGCACATCATCGAGCCCTTGGGCTCGGCGTCGAGACGCTTAAAGCGATTATCGAGGGCAACGTCGTCAATGAGGACCGGGGCCACATGCGCGGCCACCCAGCCCGCCACGCCCTCATTGGGCCGGAAACGCGTCCCACGCGGGCCGTTGGGGCCGCCGCCGAGCGCCGACCACGTGACGAGGTCACCGGTGTCCTCATCGAGGAGGGCTACCGAGCATGATTGAACCTCGAGGAGTCCCGAGACGTCACCCACCAGGCGGTCGAGAATGTCCGCCAGCTCATGTGAGCCGGGTGCTGTATACGTCACCACACCGCCACCGCCATGCACCTCGGGCGGCAACTCAACCGACCTCGCCATGGTGTCCCCCTCGTGATTGCCTCATCGTCGCGGAGTTTGACCACACTTGGTTACCGTTCACACCCCGCGACCCGCGGAGAGATGGTGTCAATCATGTAAACGGCTACACCGGAGAACGGATGCGCCTGGCCACCCGTTTGGGGATATGGCCCCTGAAACCACATCGGGACACGCGCGAGCGCCGCCGCGGAAAGGGCTACGGCTTCTCCGGGAGTGTGGCGGATGGGGGGCGATCCAAATCGGGCGGTTGGTTGGGGGACATCCCGCCGGCCGGCGGCTGCCCGCGCTGGCGCGGCCGGTCGCTCCTGGCGCGTGCGGTGTGTGGGTGGTCAGCGGGACGGGCGGGCCACCGTGGGGTGGGTCGCGCTGATACGTCCGTTTGGCCGAACTCGCTGCGTCCAGAGCGCAGCTAGTATAGCACGTTGCGCGGGCGCGCGTCAACATGTCGCAACATGTGTCGTGGAGTTTGGGCACGTACCGCGAGCCGCCTGGGAGCGGGGTCGCACCAGGCACTGGTGCTTGGTCCGGGGCGGGCGCGCCGCCCCCGCTTGTCATGACGTCCCCCATCCGCTCTATCGCCATTGCGGGCGCGACCGCCACGCCACTATAATGGAGCGCGAACTGTTCCGCTTGCGGCCGGTCATAGGGGGCACATGGGGAGTTACCCCGCCCGGCGCCCCTCGTTCCCACACAAGGGGCCGAGGAAGGCGCCATCAGGGGGCGGGCGTGGGGGCGGTCGGCCGGGACCGGTGATGGGGGCGGGCTTGCTGGGGCGGGTCTTGAAGGGACGATACAAGCTCGTCGACGAGCGTGGCAACGGCAGCATGGCGACCGTCTTCGTTGGGCGTGACCTCGAGACCAACCGCATCCATGCCGTCAAGGTGCTGAGCCGCGCCGCCGCCGCCGACACCGAGCTGGTCGAGCGCTTCCAGCGCGAGTTCGATCTGCTCACGCGGCTATCTGGCCCACACGTGGTCAGCCCGGTGGACTTCGGCGACGACCGCGGCAGTCTCTTCATCGTCATGAGCTATGTGGACGGCCACACGCTCAAGCATGCCGTGCAGTCCGGCGGGCCGTTCTCGCCCAAGCGCGCCGCCGACGTGGTGCGCCAGGCCGCGAGCGCCATCGCCACGGCGGCCGACCAGGGCATTGTGCATCGCGACATCAAGCCGCAGAATCTGCTGCTGAGCGCCGACGGGGTCATCAAGCTCACCGACTTCGGGCTCGCCCGCAGCCACGAATCGCGCGATATTACGGTCACGGGCTTCTTCGTGGGCACGCCGTTTTACGTCGCGCCGGAGCAGGTGGAGAACTCGCGCGGGGCGGACGTCCGCTGCGACCTCTACTCGCTGTCGTGTGTCTATTTCGAGCTGTTGACCGGGCGCGTGCCCTACAACGGCGAGCACGCCTGGGACGTGGTGATGCAGCACCTCAATGCACCCGTGCCCTCGGCCCGCGAGTTGCGACCTGACCTTGCGCCGGCCTACGACGCGTTCTTCGCGCGCGCGCTCGCCAAGACCCCTGAGGAGCGTTTCCAGACACCCACCGAGTACAGCGCGGCGGTGGCGGCGCTCCCCACCGGCGGGACGGGGACGCAAGGCGTCGCGGACGGCGCGCCGGCGGCCCTGGTGGCGAACGAGCCGGCCGGCACCGGCGTAGGCGTAGCCGCGCCCGGCCTTGCCTCGGACATGGCCGGTGCGGGCGGGTCTGGCGGGTCCGGCGCCGGTGGGGTGGTCCGCATGCCAATCATGGCGGTGGAGGTCGTCGTCGGGCGCAGTGACCCGCAACGGGGATTCCACCCCGATGTGGACCTGCTGCCACTTGACAATCAGCAGACGGTGTCGCGACGGCACGCCCGCATTGTCCGGCATGTCGATCGTTACTTCATTGAGGACTTAAACGCGTTCAATCGCACGCGGGTGAATGGGTTGCCACTCGTCCCGCATCAAGAGCACGAGCTGCATGATGGCGACGCGCTGCGCCTGGGCAACGTGGAGCTGCGGTTCGAGTTAGGCCCGCGCTAGCGCGGATGGAGGGGACCCGAGATGAATATGTGGCTCGCGAGCGCCGCCGGCCCACTGGTGCTGGCGCTGTCTTCCACCAAACTGGCCGTCGCCGTCGCGGCGATCGTGGTGGTGCTCGCAATCGTGACGGTGATCGTCATGGTAATGCGGAGCAACGGCGCCGCGAAGAAGGCCGCGGGCGGTCTGGGTTACGACGCGCAGCAAGGCGGCTACGGCCAGCCGGGCGGCGACTATGACGCCACGGGCTGGGGCCGGCCGCAGAGTCAGGGCGGCCAGGGCGCCTGGCAGCAGGGCGGCACGCAGAACACGTGGGGCCAGACCTACGACCAGCCGCAGGACGCACCGGGCGGCGGCGCGTGGGCGCAGGGCGGCGCGCAGAACAGCTGGGGCGACGGCGCGGGGCAACCGGCCGCCTGGGGCACACCACCGGCTCCGCAGGGCGGCGCTGGCGCCGGGCAAGGCACATGGGACGCGGCGGCCGGGCAGGGTGGCGGACTCGGCCGCGGCCAGATGGGCGGCCAGATGGGCGGCCAGATGGGCGGGCAGACGCCGTGGGATGCCGCCGGGCAGAACGCCGCTGGTGGCAACCAGTGGGGCGGCGCGGGCAACCAGCAGTGGGGCG
Organism: Ktedonobacterales bacterium; assembly: GCA_025450405.1. Classification (GTDB taxonomy): domain Bacteria; phylum Chloroflexota; class Ktedonobacteria; order Ktedonobacterales; family JADMIN01; genus JANWHL01. Next base: position 9,779 of record JANWHL010000114.1, on the reverse strand, counting down.
GACAGCAACAGCAACAACAGCCGGCCTGGGGCGGCCAGCAGCAGGCGGCGGCGGGGCCAGCCTCCGGGGCCAACTGGGGCGCGCAGCAGCAATCCGCGGCGGTCGGCGGGGCCGGTGCGTGGGGTGGTGCCGCCGGTGGCCAGGGCGCCTGGGGCGGGCAGCCAGCCCCGCAGCAAGAGGCCCCGGCGTGGGGCGCGCCCGCGGCGGGTCCGCCAAGTGGCGCCAACTGGGGCGGCCAACCGGCGCAACCGGCCGCCGCGCCGGGTTGGGGCCAGGAGGCCGTCCAGGGCCAGGGCTATGGCACCCCGCAGAGCGGCACCATCGGGGGGCAGCAGGCGCAGGGCTTCGGTGCCCCGCAATCCGGAGGGTTTGGCGCGCCAGGAACGGGGTACGGCGCCCAGCCGCAAGGCTTCGGCGGCGGCGCGGCCACGCTGAACCAGCGGCCGGCGGCCATCGTGGTGCGCCAGGGCAAGGAGCCAGGCCGGGTCTTTGAGATCCGCGGCGACCGCCTGACCATTGGCCGCAGCCGCGACAGCGACATCTTCCTCGAGGACCTGGCCGTCTCGCGGCTGCACGCGACCATCTACCGCGCCGATAACGGCCAGTATGTGGTGCGCGACGAGAATAGCGCCAATGGGACAACCGTCAACGGGCAGCGCATCGGCGAGCACGTGCTGGAGGAGAGCGACGAGATCGGCGTCGGCCAGACGACGCTCGGTTTTGCCCACCGCTAGCCAGGTGTGCCACAGGCCGGGTGTGCATCTACCGGCGTGTGCCGGTGGCGACCAGCGCCCCCGCTGGCGCGGCGTCGGATCGCCGTATTTGGGCGCGGGGGCGACGGCGGCGGTGGGTTGCGAAGAGCCTGGGCGTGTCGCGAAGAGCCTGGGCGTGTCGCGGCGAAAAGGGCGATGCGCGGACGGACGTGATGGACTCGGCGACCAGGAGACGAAAGGGGATCGGCGTGCGCTCACCCGCATCCGGGGCGGGCAACGGCGCGCCGGAGCGCCACGGTGAATGACGAGCTCATCGGCCAGAGTATGGGCCACTGTGTCATCCGCGCGGTCCTTGGCGAGGGCGGAATGGCCCGTGTTTATCGCGCGTACCAGGAGAATCTGGACCGCGACGTCGCGATCAAGATCCTCCCGGCGCACTACGCCGCCGACGAGAACTTCGTGGAGCGCTTCAAGTTGGAGGCGCGGTCCATGGCGAAGCTTTCGCACCCGAACATCGTGACTATCCACGACGCCGGCGCTGACCAGGGGCGGCTCTACATCGTCATGGCCTACATCTCCGGCGGCACACTCAAGGACCGCATGGGCAGCCCAATGGACCCGCGCCAGGTCGTGCGCGTGATTGACGACGTGGCCGCGGCGCTCGCCTATGCGCACGAGCGCGGCATCGTGCATCGCGATGTGAAGCCGGCCAACGTCCTGCTGGACGAAAACGACCGAGGTGTGCTGAGCGATTTCGGCATCGCGAAGGTGCTGGCGGCGACGGAGAACCTCACGCGTGTGGGCGCGGGGGTAGGGACGCCGGAATACATGTCGCCGGAGCAGTGCCGCGGCTGGACCGTGGACCCACGCACCGACATCTACGCGCTCGGCGTGATGCTGTACGAGATGCTGACCGGCCGCACGCCATTTGTGGCCGACAACTACACGGCCCTCGCGCACGCCCACATTTACGAGCGCGTGCCCCCGCCGAGCCAGCTCAATCCGCGGGTCTCGCCTGCCGTGCAGGCGGTGGTGCTCAAGGCGCTAGAGAAAGACCCGTCGCAGAGATTCCGGGGAGCGACGGACCTGGCGGAGGCGCTGGAGGAGGCGGTGGCGGCGCAGGTGCCGGTGGCGCGGGGCGGGCACGGCGGCACGGGGCATCCATACCCAGCGGCCGGCCACGCGGGGTACGGGGCGCCGTCCCCTAAGTCGGCGCCACCAATGCCGTGCCCGCGCTGTCGGGGTCTGAACGCGCCGTGGAACAAGTACTGTGAGTTCTGCGGGCTGCCGCTGGTGGCGGGGCTGCCGGTGCCGCAATCAGTCGCGATGGGGACCGCGTGGCCGGCGGGTGTACGCGCGACGTGCCCGCGCTGCCAGGCGCCGAACTCGCCGGGCAATCATTTCTGCACACGGTGTGGCACGCCGCTTGGTGGTGGCCCGCAGCTAGGCCCCGGCACGGGCATGATCTGCCCGCGCTGCCACCACGCCAATGCGCGCGGCGAGCGTTTCTGCACGAGCTGCGGCTTCGCGTTTGAGTGACGTGGGCGCGAGCCGATGGGGACGTCCTAGAACAGCCGCCGAGGGCGAGTGGGCACCACCCGCGCGACGCCTGGTTTCGCGGCGGTGTGCCCAGGCACGCGCCTGGACTCCGCGTTGAGAGCGTTTTGGTAGCACACCGATTAGTAGTAGACGGACTGGTCGCGAATCGGGAACAAAGATGGCTGACTCGCCAGCGAGGCTGAAGCTGACCCTTCTACCGGACCCACTCGCGGTCTGCCGGCTTGACGCGCGCGCCGAAGTCCCGGCCTGGGCGTTCGCGACACCGGGCGGCCTCGTCTCCATCACGCGCACGGGGGATGAGATTTCGGTCGTCTGCCCATTGGACCGCGTGCCGGTGGGTGCCCGCTGTGAGCGGCCGTGGCGCTGCCTCGCCGTCGCTGGTCCACTCGACTTCGCGTTGGTCGGCATCCTCGCGTCGTTGGCCGTCCCGTTGGCTGGGGCGGGCGTCAGCATCTTTGCGCTTTCGACCTTTGACACCGACTATCTCCTCGTCTACGAGTCCGACCTCGGGCGCGCGATTATCGCGCTCGAAGCGGCCGGCCACCGTGTCGTCGCGGCGGCGGAGACGCGCGAGTCCCCGGGGTAGGCGGGGCTACCCGAGATCCCAATCAGCACCCCACCATTGCGCATGGGGCATGGCACGCTCGCGTGCGGTCCGCACCAGCGCGGCCACGTCGAAGGGCACGCGGCGCAGGTCGACGCTGACGCACGCACCGGCCACGGTCAGGATGGCATACTCAGCCCACGCCGGGTTGCGTACGGTGGCACCGGGGATGGGCACGCGGTCGTAGGCGAGGCCGACGCTGCCGGGGTTGACCACCAGTGCGTCTCGATAACGCCGGAGCAGCTGAAGGTGCGTGTGGCCGCCCGCATAGACCGTCGCGCCATGGCCATCGAACCACGCGGCTAGGTCGTCGTCGCTGGTGGTCGCGAGTATGCGGTCCTTGTAAGAGCGCGGAGAGCCATGATATGCGAGCAGGGTCTCGCCTCCGTCGAGGGGGATGGCGAGCGTCTTTGGCAGCGCCGTGAGGTACGCGCGGCCGCTCTCGCCAAGGCGCGCGGCGCTCCAGGCGTCGATGTCCCAGAGGTGCCGGAGTGTTTCGTCCTCAGCGGGCGGACCGGGAGCGAAGAGCTCAGCGTCGGCGTCGCCCAGCACGATCGGACAGCCGATCGCCCGTAGGCGCGCGACGACCTCGCCCGGCGACGGTCCAAACGCGGCCACGTCACCAAGGCACACCATGACATCGACGCCCGACCGCGCGCTGTTGTCCAGCACCGCGTCGAGGGCGGGGCGGTTGCCGTGGATGTCGGCGATGAGGGCGATGCGCATGGGGTCCGACCTTTTCCACGCTTGCCTGCGCGCCGGCATCACCGCGCGCATCTCGCCATGCCGCCGCCGGCCGCTGGCGCCAGCGCATATCCCCGAGGCATGCTCAACGGCACCGTGTGATCACAAAATGGTAGGATTGAAACGGCTGGCGAGCGTGGGAGGTTAGCATCATGGCGGACGTGCGCGAGGACCAGGTGCCGATCGGCGGCGTTGGCGACGATTACAACTATGCCACTTTTCGCGGGCAGGAGGATTTCGCGGGCCTCGCGCGGGCGCACCACGTGGGCGAGCGGGCGCCCGACGCGACACTGACGCGGCTGGACGATGGCGACGAGGTACGCCTCTCCGACCTCTGGCGCGACGGACACGTGATCCTGGAGTTCGGCAGCTTTACCTGACCATACTGCGCGATGGCGTGCCCATCGATGGACGAGCTGGCCGAGGAGAATGGTGCGCGGGGCTTCCAGTCGTTCTTCCTCTACGTGCGCGAGGCGCATCCTGGCGAGCTGCTGCCGCACCACACCAGTTTCGCGCAAAAGCTCGCGCACGCGCGCACATTTCGTGACGAACAACACGTGCGCCGGCCCATCCTTGTTGACGGCCTGGATGGTCCGCTCCACCGTCTGCTCGGCGCTATGCCCAACATGACGTGGATCCTCCTGCGCGGCGGCACCATCGCCTATAAAGCGGCGTGGACCGCGACCGCCGATGTGCGCCGCGCCGTGAACGAGATTGCCGGCATCCCCGAGCTGCGCCGCCAGGGGGGCCGGCTCGCGCCGATCTGGACGGAGCGCCTTGGCTATCGCGTGGTGGACCAGGCGGCGTTCATGCGCGGGCTGGAACGCAATGGGCCCAAGGCGGTGGCGGAGTTCGCGGACTTCATGCGCCAGACCCGGCTCGACCAACTCGACGAGTAGCGCCCGTCGGGTCGGGCACGACCGGCGGCGTCAGTCGTCGCGTGGTGGGCCCGCGAGCGCGAAGCCCATCTGGTCCTTGGGCGGCAGTGCCAGGTCGCCATGCGACACCGCGCGCATCAATCGCTGGCATGCATGCCGCGCCTCCGGTCCCAGGCGTAGTGGATCTCAGCAGCCCAAATGGGTGCGGGTTACCATGACCCAGCGCGCGGCGACGACGTCCGCCTGCTGTGCGAACTGGCCCCGCCCGTGCTCTGTCTCCATGCGACCGACCCGGCCCCCATGGCGTTACCCACGACGGTAGGTACTCTCATGAGGGCGTGACGCTGGTGAGAGGACTTGCGAGCATGCGCATGCTTTCGCCACGTGAAGCGCGTGCGCTCGACGCCGCCGCCGCGCACCTGGCCAGCGCCGCGCGGCGGTACGACCCCACGGCGGCCTTCGCGCCCACCTCGCTCGTCGCCCTCGGCCGCATCGAATACGACCTGCCACTGAGTACGGAGCTGATGTACTGGTATCACACCCAGGCGCCCGCGCACGAAATGGTCGTGCCGCACCGGAACGGGGCGCTGCGCATGTACGCCCCGACGGACATCCTGGCGCGCCAGAGCGGGCTGCGCTGGCGCTCGTTGCCGGGCGGCGGGCCTGGCCGGCTCTATGACGATTGGCCTTCCACGTGGGTGGCGGTCGGCGCCATCGCCTGCGCGCCGATTATCGCCGAGGTCGGTGTATCCGCGACACCGGTTGGTCTCGCGCGCCGGTCCGCCGACACGTGGAGCGCCGCGCTGCTTGCGCCAAACCTGGCCACGTATCTGGAAGCCCTGGCACGCTGGCTAGAGGTGGTGGTGAGCGCGACGGGCGCGCGGGGGGCAGCGGATGTGGCCCGTGTGGGTGGGGTGGCGTGGCGCGCGGGGGACGGCTTCGCGCCGGAGATGGCGAGCGCGCTGGCGCGGGCGCTCGCCCCGGTGATCCCCTCCGAGGCGCTGGCGCTCTGGTTGTCGCCGGAGACGGCCGGCAATGGTGGGTCGCGCTAGCCGGGCCCATCGCCCGCGGCCCGGGCACCAGGTCGCGTGACGCGCACCAGTGTGCTATAGACGACGAGGCGGCGGTTGTAGGTCGTGCCGTCCCAGGTGCCCCAGCAGGTGAGCAGGTTCAAGTTGGGCGTCAACGACGGCCCAAAGATGCGCTGCACGGTCGGGTCGTTCCCGCCATGCACGTAGACGAGCGGCGTATCTTTGGCCGTTACCGCGAAGGTGAGGACCGCGCCACCCGCGGTCACGACGTCGATCTGGTCTCCCGGCCGCGGCACGTTCAGGTTGCCAAACGTCGCGGATGAGCCATCTGGCCGGTTCACATGACCGGCAATGGCGGCGTTCCCTGGCTAACCGGGCACCGCGCCAACATCCCACCAGTAGACCTCATTCAGGATGGGGTCGCCCATCCCATGCGGCTGGGGCGCGCGCATGCCGCCATTGTCGTCCGGTGCCAGCGCGAGAAACGGCGTGACGGCCGCCGTGGTCCGCCCCGCGCCGGCGCCACGCACGCGGTGGACCGACGAGACACCACAGACGAGACACCCCATGGGGATGTCCGGATACCGACATCATGGAAGGAGGAGGGCATGCGAGCTCCATCTCGGCAATGTGCGCCCACTCGCACCCACTTCGCCATTGGATGGGCGTCGTTCGTGGTTGCGGCGCTGGTCCTGGCGCTCGGCTCGGCCCTGGTGGCGATTGGTCCTACGCCCGCACGCGCGCAAGGGTCGGCCTACGTCCGCGTGGCCGAGGCCGCGCCCGCCGCGCCAGCCGTGGACATTTACCTGGACGGCGGGGCGACGCCGTTGCTCGCGAACTTCAAACACGTGGCTATGCACTTCGCTATGAGGCATCCAGCTCGGCCACGGGCAAACCACGTCCCCGCGGCGACACCGGCCGACAGCGTCATTCAGCGGACGGTGAACGCGTAGTCGAAGTAGCCGACGCGCGCGCCGAGCGACGCCGTGATGAAGGCCATGGCGCCGCCACGACAGGTGGTGTTCGGTGCCCAGGTCCACACGTAGTTGCCGAGGGCGTCGGCCTTCGCGGCCCCGGTGAGCGAGGGGTTGCGATCGGGCGGCCCGAAGCCAGCGCAGTATTTTATCGTGACAGAGAGCGTGGCGCCTGGCACGGTGCGCACGCAAAGCCGCCCGGACGCGTGGTCCACAGCTACGGCGCACGTGACCGTGAGGGGCAACGGGGCCGCCACTGGCGGCGAGGTCGTGCGGCTGGTCCCGGTCGGTGCCCGCGTCGCGACCCCACCGAGTGGCGTGCGGCCGCCACTGGTCTGGCGGCCCACACCGGACCACACACCCAGCACGACGCTGGCGACAAGCAGCGCGACGATGAGCGCCGCCCCGGCGCCGCGCCGGCGCCCCAAAGACGTCGCCACCCGCTGTGCCGGGCCATTGACGCTCAGGGGGGGCGCGGGTGCCGGCGGCGCGGGTCGCGAGGGCGCGGGCTGCCGCGGCCTGGTTGGCACGGGTGCGGGTGGAGTGAGCGAGGGTGGCGCGGGCGCCGTGAACCTGCTGGCGGGCTCGGGTTTGGGATCTCCGCGCCTGGCCGCGTCCCCGGGCGAGGAGCCGCGTTTCCGCGCCACCATCGGTAGTGGTGGGAGTATTGAGCCGGGTGCGGTCGAGTCGTGTGGGACCGCTACGCCCGCACTGTTCCCAATCCCGGTTGGGGGCACCACGACGGGCGATTTGCCAGGTTCCGGCCGCTGGCTTGGCGGCTCCGTGGCTGAGGCGGCGCCAGGAGCCGATGGTGGCGTGGGGGCCAGCACAAACGCCGGGCGCGCGGCGGCCTCGACACGCAGGGGCCCACCCAACCGCTCGAAGATGCGCAGGGCGGTCTGTGGCGCGAGTGAACGCACCCAGTGCACCCCGCCGTCGCAACACTGAAACGCCAGGTCCACCCGCTCCAATTTGCTCAGAGCCACGGCGATCCGCTCGATGTCGGCTCGCGCTAACACCCATGGTTCGATGCCGTCAAAGCTCACTTGGCGCGACGTGGCCCGCAGCCTGCCGCCGGAGCGGAACACCCCCAGTTCGGCGTCCGTCGGACTGGATGCGACGTTCGATGGACGTGTGGGGACGTCCGGTGAGCTGGCGGCTGCGTCAGAATCGGTGGTGGACGCGGCCGGTGGACCGAACGGCGGTGCGGCAAGGATTGCGGCGGCGTGCTCTGTGTCCTCGGCGGTCAGCCAGTCGGCGTGGCGAATCTCGCCCGAACCTGTGCGGACATAGAGGTCCCAATCGCGGCCCGCCAGCAGTTTGACTCGCGCCGGCCGGCGCTCGACGGCGGTGATCGCCTCGCGAGGCAGGCGCCAGGACGCCGACGGCTCGACACTCTCGACGGCCACCTCGCTCGCCGTGATGGCCAACGTGCCGGCGCGGCAGGGATAGCGACCCTGTCCGGCGCCGGAGTCACCACTGGCCAGCGGGTCCCCCAGCACGTCGTCGTGGAGGTAGCCGAGCGCGAGCACCGCCCGAAGGGCGCCTAGGAACGGCACGTCGTCGACCTGGTGGCGTTCGCCGCCGCGGGTGCATACGAGCAGCGTCGCCGCCCGTCGGCCCATGCGGACAATCACGCCGGCCACGTTGGCGCGGGCGCACTCCCAGTCGCCGAACGCCGACCCGACAACGCGCACGCGTGTGGCGCTCACGATCAGCCGCGCGCGGCCGTGGGCGCTTGGGCGCGGTCGTGCGTCTTGCATGACTTCCTCCTCATCGCGGCGCTGAGGATGAATATACGCCACCGCCCCAGAGTGGCCCAACCGCGGTGCGGTCGCGACCGGCATGATGGCGGTGGTACGATGGAAAAATGCGGGACCGTGCGCACGCTCGTCGCGGTGGGCCGCCTGACTATCTATGCGCCAGACCGCTCGCACGATTGATCGCTCGCACGACCCACGCCACAACGGAGTCGAGGAGGTCCCCCACCATGCGCGCGCACGTCCCCACCCGCCCAGCCCGCCCGCGGGCCACGCCGGCCGCGTCCACACCATCGACCGAACGTGCCGTGCCCGGGCCAGCGGAGAGCATGCCGCTCGGACTGCGCCGCGCCAGCATCACGCCGCGGATGATCGCCGAGGTCCGCTCGCTCGGGGAGCCTCGCTGGTCAGCGGATGGCGCGGAGGTGCTCTACCTCGAGTCGCACGACGGCAAGGGCGCGCTGCTCGCCGTGCCCACGGGTGGTGGCCCGGCGCGGCGCCTCTCGACCGACCAGCCGGCCGCTTCGGCCGGCGCGTACGCGGGCGGATTTTACGCGGTCTCCAGTCACGCCATCGCCTACCAGGGTGCCGGCGGTGGCCTTTGGGTCATGCCTGCGGATGGCGGGCGCGCGCGCAAATTGCCGATGCCGCCGGCGAGTGCGAATGGGCCAACCTTTTCGCCGGATGGGACGCGAATCGCCTTTGTCGCCGACGATGGCAAGACCGCGGACATCGGTCTCGCGGACATCGGCATTGAGGACGTTGCTGGGTCGGACTGGCCGCGCAGGCTCCCGGCGCACGCCGACTTCGCGGCCGACCCCGCGTGGTCGCCCAACGGACGGATGCTCGCCTGGGTCGAGTGGAGCGTGCCAGCGATGGCGTGGGACCGCAGTCGCGTCGTGATTGCGGACGTCATGTCTGGCAAGCGCCACGTGGTCTTCGACGAGCCAGAGGTCGCTTGCGCCCAGCCCCGCTGGTCGCCAGATGGTAAGACGCTCACCTTCCTCTGCGACAAGAGCGGCTACATGAACCTCTGGCGGGCCGCCGGCGATGGCACGGACCCGCGGCCATGCGTGCAAGAGGCGTATGACCAGGCGCCGCCGCTCTGGGTCTCGGGCCAGGCAAGCTACGGATGGTCCGCGGACGGCCACGAGCTCGCCTATCTCCGCAATGATGGCGGCGAGTGGCGCCTGCGCATCCTCGATGCGCGTACCGGCGAGTCGCGCGCGGTCGGTGAGGCCGTCGGGTCGTACGGGTCACCGCGCTGGGCGCCACGTGGGCACACCCTGCTGGCCACGTACCAGAGCGCGGCCATCCCGCCCCAGATCGTCGTCGTCGACACGCGGCGCGGCGGGCAGCACGCGGTGGCGAGCACGGCACTGGGCGGGTTGACGGGCGCGAACTTCATCACGCCGGAGGCCATCAGCTGGCGTGCGGACGATGGCCGCGAAGTCCACGGACTGTTCTACCGGCCGGCCGACCTGCTGGAGGGCAGCCGACCCCCGCTTCTGGTCT
>JANWHL010000113.1 GCA_025450405.1 Ktedonobacterales bacterium | reverse complement strand
GCCATGGCGGCGCTCTGGAGCCAGGTGCCCGTCATCGAGAGAAACTGGCCGAAGAAGTACAGGCGATAGTTGCGGTGCGAGCGCAGGCTGGCGAACGTGCGGCCACCAAGGAAGCTGCCCGCCGATGTACTGAGTGAGAGCTTCACGGCGCGCGCCCTAGCAACGCTGAGAGCGGCTCGATGGCCGCCTCGACGGCCGCCAGCTCCGCCGCTGAGAGCGTCTGCAATCGCGAGGCGAGCCACGCGGTGCGCCGCTCGCGGAGCGTGGCCAACACCTCCTCGCCAGCCGGTGTCACCATCAACCCGATGCGTCGGCGGTCACCGGTCTGGTCACGCGCACGCGCGACGAGGCCGGCACGCTCCAAACGGTCGATGTGACCCACCAGGGTGGGCGGTGTCACTTGCTCGTGCGTCGCGAGCTCGCTCAGGCCCACACCGGGCGCGCGGTGGATGGCGCCGAGCAAGGTCGCCTGCGTGCCGGTAACGCCAAGCTCGTGCGCCTCGCCACGGAGATGGCGGTGAATGCGGAGGAGGACGGGGCGCAGCCGGTTGGCGACGGCAAGGGCGTCATCGCCAGGGGTTGTGGGCGCATTGGCGGCGTGCTGAGCGGAGTCGTGCCGATGAGTCATGGGCCCCCCGCGGATCATTCGCTCACCTAACTAATTGTCTCCCTACATGATAAGGCGCCCGCGGATCAATGTCCAGTGGCGATTCAATGGCAATCAAGAAGCCGGACCCAAGTGGGTTCGGCTCCATTGAGGGTGGCATCGGGCTGGCCGGTCGCGGCGCTATAATCAGACGGCTCACCAGACTACTGGCGTGAGGTGATCTCTGGACGGATGTTGAGCTCACGCTCAAAACGCGAGCCGTCGATACCGCAGCTGGGGCACTCACGCGGGACGCGCCCAAGCTGGATGGCGCCACAAACCGGACAGACCCAGCGGCTCGCCATCATGCGCACGATGTCGGCCCGGCTGACAATGCCGACCAGGCGCTCCTCGCGCAAGACCGGCACGCGCTTGAACCGGTTGCTGGTGAGGATCTGCGCGATCTCGTCCACGGTGGTGCTCTCGCTGACGCCGACCACGCGCTGAGTCATGATGTCGGCGACCGTATCGCCTTCCTTGCTGATCAGGTCAGCCTCCGTGATGATCCCGGCCATGCGACCATCCTGGTCCACGACGGGCATGCCGCTGATGTTGTAGTCCGACAGGCGCCGGGCCGCGTCGCGCACGCTGGCCTCAGGGCGAATGGTGATGAGCTCGTGGGTCATGATGTCGCGCGCGTGCATGCGTGGCCCTCCTCCCGCGGTGGGGGAATACCGGTCGTCGCCGTTGACGCCCGGCTGCTATCTATTGTAACCGATGGGCTAGCCCATCGGGAAGTCCCCGTCAGCAAGACGCGTGCCCGCCAGGACGGCAGGTTGCCCCCGCCGCTCCCGTTGACGGCCGTGGCGCCGCCCCCGTATACTGACGCTGACACGGCGACTAGGCATACGAGAGTGACCACGCGCCACAAGCGCGCCACGAGCGGGGGAGAAGCGGGCCAATGGCGGTGCCGGACCTTGTGCGGCCTGGCTACCCAACTGGACTGGGAGCGCGCGGGCCGAACCAGACAGTGGCGCGCCGGCGGTGTGTGTGGGGACGGCTGGGGATGGGCGCGCTCATGGCGGCCTACGTGATCGCCTGGGGAGTCGGCGGTCTGCTTGTGAGCGGGCCGACCGACCTGGATGTCTTCTTTGTCCCGGCGGCGCGCATCGCCCTCATGGGAGCGCCGCTGAAGGTGTACTCGCCACGCTACGGCGGCATCTGGCCGAATGCCAATGGTCCGCTCAGCCTGATACCGCTGACGGGGGTCGCGGCCATCGCGCGGGTGCTCGGTTGGCTGGACGACCCGGCACGCCTTCACTTGCTGGTCATGAGCGCGTTCGCGGTATTCTCGCTGTTGCTGGCCTGGGAGGGCGTGGCCGCGGTGGACCGGCTGCGCGGGTCGCCGGTGCCCGGCATCTGGCGCGTGCTGACTTTCGGCGTGTTCACGCTGAGTCCGGTGCTCTGGCACGGCGTGTTGTTCTACGGCCACATCGAACTGCCGATCGCGTTCTGGCTCACGCTCTTCAGCGTGCGCGCACTCGCCGAAGGGCGGCCCGCGCGCGCGGGACTTGGGCTCGGACTGGGCATACTCACACGCAGCATGGTGGTCATCTATCTGATCGCGCTAGTGATGTTCTTGCTCGTTCGCTGGCGCTGGCGCGCGGCACTGGTCCTGGCGGCGGTCGCGGTCGCGAGCGCGGGCCTGGGGTTGCTGCCGTTTTATCTCGCCGACAAGAGCGACTTGCTCTATTCGCTGGTCGTCTTCCGGGGCCAATTGCTGGTTGGCGGGGGCTCAATCTGGGGCCTGTTCCTTGGCACGCCACTCGAAGCGCTTGGCCAGCACGCTGACTCGATATTCATCCTGGCCGCGGTGGCGCTGGTGTCGGCTGGAGTCGGGTTGGCGCGGCGCGACCTGTCGCCCGCGGGGCGAGACCTGTATGGCCTGCTGGCGCTGTGTGGCCTGTGCTTCCCGCTCCTCATCAAGACGCTCTGGCCGTATTACTTTCTTGACCCCTATTTGTTCATCGCCATCTGGTGGCTCGGCCAGGCGGGCGGATGGCGTCGCCCCGCTCGCTGGCTGGGCGCCGCCCTTGTGCTGTTCTTCGTGGCGTGCGAGGGCCTCGCCGAGGCTGATGCCGAGGTCACGACCGTCACGGTGCTGAGGCTGCATCTCACGCAAAGCATCACTGCCGCGGTGCTGACGTTCATGCTCGTGTTTGGCGGCTGGCTCGTGATCGCGCGGCGGGGGAAGCTGGGCACGACCGCACGGACGGCGGCACCCGCGGACACCGCGGCCCCCGCGAGCGTGGGCTGACCCGCGCCAGGTCCCGCTAGTGGCGCGGGCAAGGGCGGCCCCGCCAAATGGCGCCCGCCAATGCGAGCCCGCCGATTGGCATATAATGGGTATGAGCAGTCCCGTCAACAGCCTTCCCCGTGAGAGCGAGCCGTCCTCATGCCCCTACCCGTCGATGTGGTGCCCGAGTCCTATGAGCTCGATGAAGACCACCGCCGCCTGATGATTTCCTGGTCGGACGGACATACCAGTGCGCACGACTATGAGAGGCTGCGCCGGGCGTGCCCATGCGCCTGGTGCGCCGGTGAGGGCGGCCAGAAAGGCAGCGTCGATCAGACGACGACGTTTAGCCAGCAGCAGACTACCCTCTACGAGCTACAAGTGGTCGGGCGGTACGGGCTCACACCAGTCTGGGGAGACGGCCATCACACGGGCATCTTTACCTATGAGAAGCTGCGCGGCTCGTGCCAATGTGATGCGTGCCAGGCGGCGCGGGCACGGACGGCCGGCGGCCGGTAGGGCGGTACCCAAGCGGCCGCCCGCACTCGGTGGCGCGGGCGCCGGGCACGCGGCTATAATCTAGCCGTGACCTTCGGGGCAGGGTGAAATTCCCGACCGGCGGTATGGCGGTGCCGCTCCACGCGGCCCGCCGAGCCCGCGAGCCGCGTCCGACGACGTGGCAGACCCGGTGCGAGGCCGGGGCCGACGGTACAGTCCGGATGGGAGAAGGTCGATCACGCCGCCACGCGCTCTCCACCCGGAGATTGGCGCCAGTGGTGTGTTCGCCGACGCGCGCCCCCAGGTCGAAGTCTTCGCGGGGCGCGGCGCATCCACTCCATGGTGTGTCGGCAAGTGTATCGCCTCCCGCGCGACTTCGCGGAGGTGATCGTATGTCTGTCGACGTGGGGTCCCGGGCGGCTGAGACGGCTGACTCGCGTCCCCTGGCGCTCGACTCGGCGCCGCCAGCGGTGACTTCGCCGCCGCCCGTGGCGCGTCGGTCGCGGACGCCGTCACGCGTGGGCGCGTGGATTGCTCCGCTGGCGCTTGGGGTCGTGGTGCTCGGCATCTGGGAGGCGCTCGTCCACGGGGCGGGCCTGCCCGAGTTGATCTTGCCCGCGCCAGGCGCCGTGCTCGTGGCGTTCTGGCGCGGCATGCTGGATGGTCTGCTCCCGAGCAACGCCCTCGCCACGCTCGTGGAGAGCCTGACCGGGTTCGCCCTTGGCGCCGTCGTGGCGGTGCCACTGGGCTACGCCGTCGCGCGCAGCCGCTGGCTGGCCTGGGCGTTCCAACCCTACCTCGCGGCGAGCCAGGCCATGCCGGCCGTGGCGCTCGCCCCACTCCTGGTGCTCTGGTTGGGCTTTGGCCTGCCGCCCACGGCGACGCTGTGCGCGCTGATTGTGTTCTTCCCGGCCACCATCACCACGACGCTGGGTATCCGCGCGCTCGACCGCGACGTGCTCGACGCGGCGCGGGTCGATGGCGCCAACGCGTGGGCGCTCGCGCGCTACGTGGAGCTGCCCCTCGCCCTCCCCGCGATCCTCGCCGGCCTGCGTGCCAGCATCACGCTCTCCATCACCGGCGCGGTGGTGGGCGAGTTTGTGGCCGGCGATCAGGGGCTCGGCAGCCTGCTCAATATCGCCCGCAATCAGTTTGATTCGGCGCTCGTCTTCGCCACACTCCTGGCGCTCGGTCTTCTGGCCGCCGCCCTCTATGGGCTGGCGCGATTGGTCGAGCGCCGTCTGTCCTATCTGGAGGATCAGTAGTCCTATGGACCAGTTTGTTCTTCCGTGGGCGGCCCGCTCGCGCGACTGGCGGGCGCCGACGGCGATGCTCGCGTTGATCGCCGTGGCCGCGCTCGCGCTCCCGCTCGCCGCCTGTGGGTCTCCCGGCGCGGGCACCTTGACGTCAGTTACCATCGGCCTCACGTACGTTCCTGATGTGCAGTTCGCTCCGTTCTATGTCGCGGCCGCCAAAGGCTACTATCGCGACGCCGGTTTGAACGTCACGTTTCATCACGGCATCGAGACCAATGAATTCGGCCTGCTCGCCGCTGGCAAGGAGGACGCCATCTTCGCCGGGGGGGACGAGACTTTGGAGGCACGGAGTCAGGCGGGCATTCCTCTGGTAGACGTGGCCACGATCTTCCAGAAGTATCCCGTGGTCCTGGTCGTGCCGGCGGCCTCCCCAATTCACACGGCGGCTGATCTGCGCGGCCATTCGATTGGCGTTCCTGGCCCATATGGCGCGACGTACACGGGTCTGCTCGCGCTCCTGCATGGCGCCGGCCTCAGCAAAACTGACGTGACGATCAAGAACATTGGCTTCACGCAAGTGACCGCGCTGCTCACGCATCAGGTGGATGCCGTGATGGGCTACGCCAATAACGAGCCGATCCAGCTTGCCGCTCAGGGGTTCGCGGTCCGGGCGATCAACATTTGGGATGTGCAGCCGCTGGTCTCCAACGGCCTGGTTGTGCTGAGCGGTGAGCTCAAAGCGCACCCGGACGTCGTGAAGGCTATCGTCAAGGCGACCCTTCAGGGTGTGCGGGAGACCATGACCAATCCCACGGAGGCGGTGCGGATCAGCGCGAGCTACGTGCCTGGATTGGACCAGCCGGCCAAGGCGGCGAGCGCGCTGACGGTGCTCCAGGCGACGATCCCTTTGTGGCAGGGGGCCAGCCAGCTGGGCTATAACGATCCCGCGACCTGGCAATCCATGGCGACCTTCCTGGGGTCAGCGGGTCTCGTGCACGGCACGGTGAATCCGGCCCCGGCGTTCTCGAACAGCTATCTGCCGAGCTGAACTCCGCCGCTCCGCGCATCACGACCTGGCCCGCGTCCCGTCCGCTGGGGCGCGGGCGAGGTCGTTGGCGAGGTCGTTGGCGAGGGCGTTGGCGAGGGCGTTTCGGTATGGCCTACTGGTGCATTCGGGACGAGAGTGGTAGGATAGCGGCGTCGGGCGACCGGAGGAGCGGTCAGTGGGAGGCGAGCGATGGAGCATCTGGCGAACCAGCTGATCGCCTATATGACCACCGTACCAGAGGTGGCCATCTATCTCATTGCCGCGGGATGGATGGTGCTCGAGGGTGTGGGGATCGGCGTCCCGATCGAGCCGATGATGTTGTTTGTTGGCTCCCTTGCCGCGCTCCATCACGCGAATCTGCCGGTGGGAATCCTCGCGATGTCCGTGGGCTGCCTCGCCGGCACGACGGTGGCTTACAGCATTGGTCGGACGCTCGGCACCAGGGCGGTCACGCGCTTTGGGCGCTTTGTGGGGCTCACCGAATCGCGCGTGGAGCACATCGACGTGTGGCTGCGCCACCGGGGGGCGCTTGGCGTCTTCCTGCTCCGTCTGGCGCCGATGGTGCGCACGCTCTGTCCGTATGTGGAGGGTGAAGCGGGCATCAAGCCGCACACGTTTCTCGTTGGCACGCTCGCGGGGGCGGCAGTCTACAACACCATCTGGGCAATTTTGGGATTCCTTCTGGGCCACAACTATCGCGTCGCCCTGCGCTCCGCGGACGATCTCGGCCCCTGGGGCATCGTGCTCGTCGTCGTGTTGATCGTGCTCATCCTCATCGCCCATCGCGTGAGCACTATGCTCTGGTGGCGCCGATTGGAAGCGCACTTTCACCTGCGTCGCGCGTCTGCGCAGGCCGCATCGCAGGCCGCACCGGCCATCTCCGCGACCAGCTCGGCGGCGCAGACGGCCCGGTCCGAGCCCCGCGGCTGAACGCGGACGTCCCGCGTACAAGCGTGGCTGTAACGGCTGAGCGAAACGGTATGCGTGAGGCGGTGACTAATCCGGCAGCCGCCCGCCGTTGGGGACTGGGCAAGATGTCATCTGGGAGGGCCGCGATGCGCGAAGTGATCGGCCTCGACAAGCAACGTCCATTGGGGCCTGGCTGGCTGGCGATTCCCTTTCTGATCTTCGCCGTAGTCTCGCTCGGGATCGGTGAGCTCTCCGCGCGAACAGTGCGGCAGCCGTATGGCGCGCCGTACTTCAGTCTCTATCTCTTCAGTGACCCGCTCCATATGAAAATCTGGCTGACGACCGCGTCCGCGGTATTAGCGTGCTTCCAGCTCCTGACGTCGGCTCGCATGTACAAGGTCGTGCGTTTTCCGCCACAAGGGCGCTTCTATAACATCGTCCACCGCTGGTCTGGCCGGACCGCGATCGCGTTGACCGTGCCCGTGGCCTATCACTGCATCTTCTTGCTCGGGTTTGGCACCTACGATGCGCGCGTCTACATTCACTCTTTGCTGGGATGTATGCTGTACGGGGCGTTTCTGGCCAAGGTCATCTTTGTCGAGTTCAGACGCTGGCCAGGCTGGGCGATTCCCGTGGCCGGCGGCACGCTCTTCACGCTGCTCATCGGCCTGTGGCTGACCACGTTTCCGTACTTCGTCTCCACATTCGGCCTCAGCCTCTGACGCCACCGCGCCTGCGCGAAGGCGGGTGGTTGATGACTATGGGCGATGGGAGGCTGGGGGCGCCGGGCCGCGTGGGACACCATGCGCCTCGGGGTGGCCGGGGGAGACGCGTGATGGGGGAAGGGGACGCCGGGCCGACGAGTGATGCCGCCGTGGCGGCCGAAACCGTTGAGACGCTCCGCACGCTAGTCCGCTTCGACACGACCAATCCTCCTGGCAACGAAACGCCCGCGGCGCGTTACCTGGCGGAGGTCCTGACCGCCGCCGGCATCAGCGCGCAGGTGCTCGAATCGGCGCCAGGCCGGGGCAGTGTGGTGGCGCGGCTCCATGCCGACCGTGCCGCGGGCGAGGCGGAGCCAGCCGTATTGTTGCATGGCCACCTGGACGTGGTCCCCGCCGGGGAGGCCGACGGCTGGACGTATCCGCCCTTCGGTGGCGACCTGGCGGATGGAAGTGTCTGGGGTCGAGGGGCCATTGACCACAAGTCCGGGGTGGCCGTGCTGCTGGCCGGCTTTCTCGCGCTCCACCGGTCGGGGGTGCCGCTGCGCCGCGACGTCATCTTCGCCGCCACCGCCGACGAGGAGGCCGG
>JANWHL010000112.1 GCA_025450405.1 Ktedonobacterales bacterium | reverse complement strand
TCCCGCTCACTCCCGCGGAGATCGCCACCGCTCGCTATGCCCTCACCGACACGCTCGACGACTTTCTTGGCTCCGAGCGTCCGGCGGAGACCTTTTTCCTCGCCCACGATCTGGCGCACGACGCGGTCGACCTCCATCTCGCCCTTCACCGTCACTGGACCGGCCGCGGCAAATGGGTGCCCCGTGCCCTCCGTCGGGCCGATCCCGCGCGCGCCGACCAACTCGCCGCCGCGCTCGCCGCGTTCACCGCCACCGGCGACCGCGCGCCCCTCGCCGCCTTCGCCCGTGCCGTCCTCGATGCCGCCGGCGGCCCGCTCTTCGCGGGCTACACTGGCGATGAGCCCTGACCCCCCTTGCGGCGCGCGCCGAAGCGGGCTATACTGCGGGTAGACAGTTCCTCCAACGCGAGGAGTACCTCCCATGTCCGCGCAGGACCCCTGCTTACCGCGGCGCGATCGTCATGAATATCTCCGCCGGTATCGTGGCTTCGGCGGGTTTCATCAATCTACGTGCTATCCGTGAGCCTGACTTTGCTTCAATGTCGCAGTCTCGCCGAGACATTGGCCGCCGTCCCTGGCGCTTGCTGGTCCGCTGAGCGGGCATAGCCGCCAGGTCTGCCGCGAATCCGCCGACCGCTGAGGGCGCGCCCCGCTCTTTGTTGTGGGCCAACTGGCGAGATGGGCCTCAAGGCCAGCGGCGTCGCATGTTCATCGCCGCATCGTCATCACCCGCGCCTGACACGCCGCCACCAGACCCTCACACCCCGACACGCGGGACGGGTCCCGGTGGACATGGCGGGTATGTTGGTATACCCGACCTTCCCACCGCTGTCGCCAGCGCCTCCTGCCCGCCGCCCGGCATTGGCCGGGCGGCGTAAGCAAGATCACACTGCTCCGACAGTCGTGATGCCTGGCCCGCGCCCGCCCCACTTAGGGTGGACGCGACCGGCGGCACCTTACCGAACCATCCCGCGCACGAGAGGACTATATGAGTTCCGATTCCGCTTCCCCGACCGCGCATGCCCTCGCCACCAGCCAACGCTACCTCGACATCATCAACAGCCAGCGGCTCACGCGCCAACAGGCCGAAGAGTTAATCGACCTGACCGTCCGCAACTTCGGTGAGCACTACAACCCCGGTTTCCTGGAGTATCGTAAGTCCATCACCGAGGCCGGCGACCACGCCGCCGTCGAGTGGAGCGGGCGCGGCGCTACGTTCCGCGACGCCCTCGGCCGTGAGTATATCGACTGCCTCGGCGGCTTCGGCCTGCTCAGTCTCGGCTGGTCACACCCCAAGGTTGTAGCCGCCGTCAAGGCCCAGCTCGAACGCGCGCCCATGCCCACTCAGGAGCTGCTCGATTGGCCGCGCGGCATGCTCGCGGACCTGCTCGTCGAGATCGCTCCGGGCGACATGCAATACGCGTTCTTCGTCTCCAGTGGCACCGAGGCCGTCGAAGGCGCGATGAAGTTCGCCAAGGTGGCCACCGGCAAGTCCGGCTTTATCGCCGCCGTGCGCGGGTTCCACGGCAAGACCGCCGGCAGCCTCAGCCTGATGGGCAAGGCCCAGTTCCGCCAGCCCGCCCTGCCGCTGCTCCCGAACGTCTACCACGTCCCCTTCGGCGACGCCGACGCCGTCGCGCAGCAGCTCCGCATCGCGCGCGAGGTCGGCAACGACATTGCCGCTGTGGTGATGGAGCCGATCCAGGGCGAGGCGGGCGCCATCGTGCCTCCTGATGATTTCTGGCCGCGCCTGCGCGCCATCTGCGACGAGTACGAGGTGCTGCTGATCGCCGACGAGGTCCAAACGGGCCTCGGCCGGACCGGCACGCTTTGGGGCGTGAACCATTGGGGCGTCGCCCCGGACATCATCACGTCCGCCAAGTCGCTCGGTGGCGGCGTCATGCCCATCGGCGCCTTCGTCGCCGGCCGCCGCGTCTGGGAGACGTTCATCCGCGAGCCCTTCTTCCACACCACCACCACCGGCGGCAACCCGCTCGCCTGTGTCGCCGCCATTGCCGCGATCAACGTGGTGCTCGAAGAGGACCTCCCGCGCCAGGCCGCCGAGAAAGGCGACTACCTGATGGCGCGCCTGCGTCCGCTGGCCGAACGCCACGCCGACACCTACGAGCGCATCACCGGCAAGGGCCTGCTGATTGGCCAGCATTTCCGCGACGCCGACCGCGGCTACAAAGTTGCCGCTGGCCTCTTCCGCCGCGGCGTGCTCATCTCGGGCACGCTCACGAACGCCAAAGCCATTCGCATCGAGCCGCCCCTGGTGATCGGCTACGACGAGATCGACGAGGTGCTCAACCGCCTGGAGGATACTCTCACCGCGCTGGATGCCGCTCCTATCACCGGCGCGACGGTCACCACCCCAGTTGTCGCCCCGCAAGCGCGCGACGCCCCCCCGGTAACAGCCCCAATCGCCGCCGCGGCCGCGGCCGCGGGCGCCGCGACTTCGGTCGCCGTCCCGGCATCCGCGCTCGCCGCTCCGCTCAACGGCCACACGGCGAGCCGTCCGGCTTCGCACCCCGCGCGTGCCCGGCGCGCCCCCTCGCGTATTCGCTAATCCCCGTGCTGGCACGTCTGCCCTGGCGTGCCAGCGCCCATCGCCGCCGTCCCGCCCCCCGATACGGGAGATAGGACGGCGGCGAGCCGTTCCCCGTGTCCGGCAGTATCACCATGTGTCATGCTAGAATGCACGCGATGGAGCGCCGACTCCCCTCGCAAGGTTACCGCGACCGCACCCCCAGACGGACCACAACATGGACGCGATTCGCATCGGCGACCTGGTGCGGCGCTATCGGGTCGCCCGCGGCCTCACCCAGGAACAGCTCGCCGCTCGGGCGGGCCTTGGCGTCCGCAGCATCAGCGATCTGGAGCGTGGGGTCAGCCGGCGTCCCCAGCGGAGTACCGTTTCCGCGCTCGCGCAGGGCCTCGCCCTGGCCGACCCTGAGCTCCATGCCCTCGAAGCCGCCGCCAGCGGCCAGATCTCACCGTCCACTCACCTTGATACCAGCGGGACGCACGCGAGTCGCCCAGCGCTGGTCGGCCGCCACACCGAGCTGATCCGTCTGGCCGACCACCTTGAGCCCGCGTCACCACCCCTGCTCCTCCTCAGCGGGCCCCCCGGCATCGGCAAGACGCGCCTGCTGAAGGAGAGCCGCGACCGAGCCCGCGCCAGCGGCTGGGCCATCCTGGAGAGCGGCTGCCACCGGCGGAGCGGCCAGGAGCCCTACGCGCCGCTGGTCGGCGCGCTCGAACGGCATGTCCGGCGTCACGTCACCGCCGAGCGCCGCCGGCTGCTCCATGGCTGCGCCTGGCTCGTCCGTCTCCTCCCCGAGCTGGCGGAAACCGCCGTTGTCCCCGTGCCCCGGTGGACCCTCTCACCTGAGCAAGAGCGCCGGCTTATGTTCGACGCCATCGGCCGCTATCTCGCCAACGCCGCGGGTCCCAGCGGCACCCTCCTCATCCTGGACGACCTCCAGTGGGCCGGCGCCGACGCAATCGACCTGATCACCGCCTTGACGCGCGCCACGCGCGAACCTCGGGACGAACCCGGCGCGCCGGGCCGCCGGCCCCTCCGCATCCTCGGCGCCTACCGCGAGACCGAAGTCCCCACCGAACATCTCCTGGCCGAGACTCTCGATGATCTCAGACGCGAGGGCCTGGCCGAGCGGGCGGACCTGGGCCCACTCGCGCCTGACGCCGCCGCGGCCCTGCTGGATGGGTTATTGGCCGCTGGCATCACGCCGCTCAACGCGCCCGACATCGGACTCGCCACTCGACCCGACACCGCGCCCACAGCCGCCCGGGTCGCGGTGAGCCCCGCCGATCGCGCGGAAGCCCTCGCCCGCTCCGAGGGGGTGCCCCTCTATCTCGTCAGTTACGCGCGCGAATTGCGCGTTGGTGCCGGCTGGACGGCTGGGCAGGTTCCCAGCGATGTGGCCCAGAGCATCCAGCGCCGCGTGGCCATGCTCGGAAGTGTCACGCGGACCGTCCTGGGCGCGGCGGCCGTGCTCGGCCGCGTCCATGCTCATGGTGTGCTGCTCGCCATCTGCGGACAGGCGGGAATCGCCGAGGACGAAACGCTGGCGGCCCTCGCCAGCGCCCGCACCGCCGGACTGCTCCGCGACATCAGCCCCGACGAGGTGGCCTTCACCCACGACCTGATTCGCGAAGTGGTCCTCGATGACATGGGAGCCGCCGCCCGTGCGCTCTGGCATCGCCGTGCCGCTATCGGCCTCGAAGGCCGCCCCGGCGGCGCGCCCGCGGCCGTGCTCGCTCACCACTTCGCCCGCGCGGGTGAGTACGCCAAAGCCGCCGTGTACTACGAGCATGCCGGCGACCATTCGCTGGCCGTCCGCGCGAATGCCGAAGCGGAATCCTACTATCGTGAATCCCTGACGCTGCGCGCCGCTGGGGGCGACGCCATCGCATCCGCTCCCACCCGCGAGAAACTCGCCGCCGTCCTCGCCGATCGCGCCGCCTACGACCAGGCGCTGGTGGAGTTCGAGCGCGCGCTCGCCACCCACGAGGCCGCCGGCGATATGGAGGGCCTGCTCCGCGTGACGGCGCGGATCGGGCGGACGTACGCGCTGCGGGGAACGCCGCGCGCGGGCATCGATCGGTTGCGGCCCCTGCTGGAGCGCCTCGAACGGCTGGACGACGAAGGCGCCAGCACCCCGACGCGCGGGCTCGCCGCGCTCTACCTCGCCGTGGCCAATCTCCACAAGGTCGGCGGTGCCTACGCCGAGCAGCTGACCGCCGCCGAACGCGCCGCCACCATCGCGCGGGCCATCGCGGATGATCGCCTGACCGCCGAAGCCGAGATGCGCCACGGCAACGCCCTGCTCATGCTCGGCCGCAATGAGGAGGGCGTACGGGTCCTGGAGCGCGCGCTGCCCTTGATCGAGACAGCCGGCGACTCCGCGATCCTGGCGCATGCCCTCAATAACCTGGGCGTGTTCCATGAGGGGCGTGGCGACTTCGAGCGGACACACAAACTTGCCGCGGGCGCGCTGGCCGCCGCCGAGCTGTCCGGTGATCCCACCCTGGTCGCCTTCATGGTCCAGCGCCGCGGCTTCAACGCCTTCTGCCTTGGCCACTGGGACGCCGCCGGGCGGGATCTGGAACGCGCTGTCGCGCTCGCCCGCGAGTTCGGCGCCACCTGGGCCACGGCGTATCCCCTCATCGGCCTGGGAACGCTGCGCATGGCGCAGGGCCGGACCGCGGAGGGCATGCGCTGCCTGGAGGAGGCCGCCGCGCTGGCCGAGGACAGCGGCGACGAGCAGGCACAGCAGCTCGTCCAAAATGTCCTGGCCGAGCGCGATCTCGTCGCCGGCCGGCCGGCGGATGCGCGCGCGCGGATCGAGCCGTGGCTGGCGATGCCCGAAGGCGAGCGCGACGTGACGATGGTGCTGCCGCTGTTGGCCTGGGCCTATGTCGATCTGGGCGACGATGCCCGCGCCGAGGCGGTGCTGGCCCGCGCCGAGGCGCGCGTACGTGATGAGTCCCTGCCCCCATCCGTCATGGAGGTCAGTCGGGTGCGGGCACTGCTGGCGATCCGCCAGGGCCGCCGCGACGACGCCATTGGCGCCATCGAGCAAGCGCTCACCATCGCCCGCTCGCTCGCGTACCCTCATGGCCACGCCAAGTCGCTCTACACCGCCGGACTCGTCTACCTCCGGGACGGCAAAACCGAGCAAGCCCGCGCCTGTCTGACCGCGGCGCGGACCACCCTCGGCATGCTGGGTGAGCGCCTCTATGGCGAACCCGTGGAGGACCTGCTTGCCAGCCTACCCGACGAATGATCGTCGGCCCGTCCGCTATGAGCATGGCGGACGGGCCGTCGCGGATCTCTTTGCGCGCGGCGCTCAGGGCGCCTACATGACCTGGAAGGTCTCGTAGACCTCGATGCTGCCCCCATTCGTCAGGATCGGGCATCCTTTGGCCATCGCCGCCGCCGCGTCCAAACTGTCCGCCTTCAGGATCGTATAGCCGGTCAGCCGCGAAGCCCCGCCGTCGCTCGCGCTGCCATCCGCCGCCACCGACTTCGAGGCGCCAAAGGGATTGCCGCCACCCACCACCGCGTCGCCAAGGCCGCCATACCAGACACCCCAGCTGTGGCTTGACATTCGCCGGATCGCGTCGCATACTTCGGACAACAGCACATCGCGCATGGCATCGAACAGGAGCAGTAGGCGAGCCCGCGCCCGACCACAGCGAGCCGGAATGGTGAAAGCCGGCGTCCGCGCCAGCGCCGAATGGACCTGCGAGCCGCGACCCGAACCCTCCCAGGGTAGGGGACGCCGGGAGCCTCCCGTTATCGAGGCGGAGCATCGGCCGCCGGCATCACGCCGCGCCCCGCCCGTGCTCGCAACGAGGAGCCTCGTGACCCGCCACGGCGGGGAGCGGGCTCGAATCGGGGTGGCACCACGAAGGTCTCAGACCTCTCGTCCCAGGGGACGAGAGGTTTTTTGTTGGCTTCCATCTCTGGCTCCCCTCTCCCGCCGGAGCGGGGGTGGGGTCGGGGGAGGGGGCAGAAGGAGTGGCCCATGAGCGCACCGACACACACCCAGCCCGCCAGCGCCGCTGGCGATGCCCCAGCGCAGCGAGAACGCGTCTTCTCGGGCATCCAGCCGTCGGGCAACATCCACATTGGCAATTTGCTTGGGGCGGTTCGCAACTGGGTCCGCGACCAGGACAAGTTC
>JANWHL010000111.1 GCA_025450405.1 Ktedonobacterales bacterium | reverse complement strand
GCGGATCCAGGGCATCCTGATGGAGCTGCCGCTGCCCGAGCACCTCTCGGCGCGCGCGGTGGCCGAGACGCTGGACGCCGCCAAGGATGTCGACGGCATCAGCCTGGTGAGCGGCGGCAATCTCTTCCTGCGGCTGCCCACCTTCGTGCCATCCACCTGCGCCGCCGTGCTGGAGATCCTCGACCGGAGCGAGATCGCGCTCGCCGGCCGGAGGGCGGTGGTGGTGGGCGCCAGCGACGTGGTGGGCAAGCCGCTGGCGCTGCTGCTGCTGGGCCGCGACGCCACGGTGACGATCTGCCACCGCGCCACGCGCAACCTGGCGAGCTGGACGCGCCAGGCCGAGGTGCTGGTGGTGGCGGTGGGCAAGGCGGGGCTGATCACTGGCGATATGGTGCGGCCAGGGGCGACGGTGGTGGACGTGGGCATCAATGTGGGGGCGGACGGCCAGGTGGTGGGCGACGTGGAGTTCGACGGCGTGTCCGCGGTGGCGGGCGCGATCACCCCCGTGCCCGGCGGCGTCGGTCCCCTCACCAACCTGATGCTGCTGGCGCAGTGCGTGGCGGGCCCGCGGCTGCTCCAGGACGGCGACGGAGCGCATCTGGCCGACTGATGCCGTGCGCGCATACTTGACGATTGACAAACTCATTGGGGATATGACAATACTGGGGCGAGCCAGCGGCGGACGATCCCGATGGGCCGTCAACCCCGCGGTGACGCGCCAGTCGGTTGACGCGCCAGTCGCTGGCATCAATCGCCTGGGTAGCCCAACGGCAGAGGCGCAGTCCTCAGATGGCTGTCAGTGCGGGTTCGAGTCCCGCCCCGGGTACCATGATTCCGCTCGCGCGGGATACCCGATTTCGGCATATCTGTTATCCTGGAGTAGTCCAATCGGCAGGAGACGCGACACTGAGCGTGTCGATAGTGCGGGTTCGAATCCCGCCTCCAGGACCCCCCAATGACCCAGGACCGCCCCCAATGATCTACGCACGCGTCACGCGGCGCATCGGCGCGTTTTTGCTCGATTACCTGATCATCGCGGCCTATATCGCCCTGCTGGTCGCCGTCGGCGTCAGCCTGGGGTTTGGGCCGCTGCGCGGCGCGTTTCGCGCGCTCTTCGCCGACCCGAATCGGAGCGAATTCAGCGCGTTCTTGCTGCTGGTGCTGCCGGTCATTCTCTACTTCGCCCTCAGTGAAAGCTCCGCCTGGCAGGCCACCTGGGGCAAGCGCCGGCTGGGACTGCGGGTCGTCGATAGGTGGGGCGGCCGGCTGAGCGTGCCGCGCTCGCTGCTGCGCTCGGTCCTCAAGTTCGTGCCGTGGGAGCTGACCCACGCCTGCCTCTGGCGCATTCCCGGATGGCCGCTCGCTCCCGCCACGCCGTCGCCGCTGATCACGGCGGGGCTGGTGCTGGTCTGGATCCTGGTGGGCGCGTACCTCGTGACGATGATCGTCAGCCGGACCCACCAGACGGTCTACGACTGGATCGCGGGCACCGCGGTGGTTGTTGCCCCGGCCGAAGCTGGTCAGCCAGCGGACGCACGGGTGGCGGCGTAGACTCGGCCGCGACGCGCGCTGGGACACGCGATCCGCCTGGCACGGCGAGCGGCGCGACGCACGAAACACGCGGGGCGACCGCCGGCCCGAAACGGGTAATGGCCCGTGCGCGGTTCTGCCGGACTGGCGGGTCCGATGGGTTATAATCAGCGGGAGCGCCCGGGCGTGCGGACGCCGGGGTCCAGCGCGCCCACCGGGGGTGGCCGGGCGCGACGACGCGACCGACACCCATCGACGACAGCCGACGACCACCGGCGACCACCGGCGACAGCCGAAGATATCCGAGGAACCTCCATGCCGCAGCCATTTCTCGAACGCCTCCGCCAGGGTCCATTGCTCTGTGATGGGGCGATGGGCACACAGCTCTACGCGCGCGGCTCGGAGGCGCTGACGCACGGGCGCTGCTTTGACGAGCTGGTGCTGACCGAGCCGGCGCTGGTCCAGTCCATCCACCGCGACTACATCGGCGCCGGGGCGCAGATCATCGAGACCAACACCTTCGGGGCGAATCGCTTCAAGCTGGCGCCCTATGGTCTGGAGGATCGCGCGCGTGAGATCAACCGGCGCGGGGCGCAGCTCGCGCGCGAGGCGCGCGAGGTGGCGGGCCAGCCGGTCTTCGTGGCTGGGGCGGTGGGGCCTTCGGGTCAGCCGCAGACACCGCTGCTGGGCCTGCGCGACGCCGAGCGGCTGGCGGAGCTGCGCGCGGCCTTCCGTGCGCAGATCGGTGCCCTGATGGAGGGCGGCGCCGACCTGGTGATCCTGGAGACGTTCTCGAACCTGCTGGAGCTGGAGCAGGCGGTGCTGGCGGCCCACGACGTGGGCGATCTGCCGGTGGTGGCCCAGGTGACCTTCACTGAGGACGGGCAGACGCTCGCGGGGCAGGGTCCGGCGCGGGTGGCGCGGGCGCTGGCGGAGGCGGGGGTGGACGTGCTGGGGGCCAACTGTGGCGTGGGCCCGGCGGGGACCTTCGATGCCGTGGAGGAGATGCGGGCGGCGATCCTGGCGCTGGGGCGCGACCCCGATGTCGATGGGCCATTCCTCTCAGCCCAGCCCAACGCTGGCCTGCCGACGCGGATCGAGCAGCGGTTCATCTATGTTTCCAGCCCGGCGTACTTCGCCGACTACGCGCGCCGCTTCGCGCGTGGTGGCGTGCGGCTGATCGGCGGCTGCTGCGGGACCACGCCGCGGCATGTGGCGGCGATGCGCGAGGCGCTGGGTGAGCTGCTGCCGGAGGCGGAGCGCCGCGGCTTCGCGGTGGCCGGGGATGGCCGCGCGGCCAGTGCCGTGGGTGGCGGGGTCGTCACGGCGGTGCGCGAGCGGACGGTGGTCGCGAGCGACGAGACCGGCGCGCCGGTGGCCGCGGCGGCCGCGCCGCCAACGCGGCTGGCATCGGCACTGGCGGCGGGCCGGTTCGCGGTCAGTGTAGAGCTGGACCCGCCCAAGGGGCTGAACCCGACCAAGATCCTCGCGGGGGCGGAGCAATTGCGCGAAATGGGCGTGGAGTTCATCAACATCGCCGACAGCCCGATGGCGCGCGTGCGCATGAGCTGCCTGGCGCTGGCGCGGCTGCTGCGCGACGCGCTGGACATCGAGCCGATCGTCCACTTCACCACGCGCGACCGCAACCTGATGGCGATCCAGTCGGACCTGCTGGGGGCGCACGCGCTGGGCATCCGCAATATCCTGGCGCTGACGGGCGATCCGCTGCATGCGGGGACGTATCCCAACCTCACGGGGGTCTGGGACGTGGACTCGGTGGGGCTCATCCGCATCCTGCGCGGCATGAACGCGGGCCAGGACGCGGCGGGCGCGCCGCTGGGGGCGGACTCGGCCTTCCACATCGGGGCGGCGCTGAACCTGAACATGGAGGATGCGGCCATTGACGAGGCGCGCGAGCGCGCGCGGCGCAAGCTGGCCGACGGGGATGGCCGGGCGGAGGAGCGGGGGGAGCCACTGACGGAAACGGATCTGGAGCTGGCGCGGCTGCGGCGCAAGCTGGAGGCGGGTGCGCAGTACGTGATGACGCAGCCGATCTACGACATCGAGCCGCTCGAACGGTTCTACGAGCGCTTCGGTGCGGTGGAGGTGCCGGTGGTCCTCGGGATGATCCCGCTCCACAGCTTCAAGCACGCCGAGTACCTGCACAACGAGGTGCCGGGGATCACGATCCCGGAGGCGGTGCGCCTGCGGCTGCGGGACGCGGGAGACCGGGCGCGCGAGGCGGGGATCGAGCTGGCGGGCGAGGTGATCCGCGCGGCGCGGGAGCGCGGGCTGATCCAGGGCTGCTACCTCATGCCCTCTTATGGCCGCTACGACCTCGTCGGCGAACTGGCGAGGGAACTGGTGGGATGAGGCCATGCGCGAGTTGCGAGTCGCGGAGCGTGAGCTGCTCACGGATCTCTTCGGCGGGATGACGCACCCGCTGGCGGTTCGCTGCGCCGAGCGGATGCTCGCCACTCCACGGTTCTCCGCCTTCCTCGCCCAGTACCAGACCAAGATCCACAAGAAGGCGCGGACGCTGGAGGGGCCGGAGAGCTGGCAGGACCTGTGGCTCGAGCTGTGGATGGCGGCGCGGCTGCTGGCCGACCGGCGCTTCGTCGTGGCGTATGAGACCTTCGCGGCGCACAAGGTGCGCGGGCCCGACCTGACGGCGACCTTCCGCGTGAATACGACGTGCCACATCGAGATCACGCATGTGCGCGCGGACCTGACGGCGGCGAAGTGGGCCGAGGTGCTCGGCGGCAAGCTGGGCCAGCTCCCGACCGGGGCCATCAACGTGGTGCTGGTGGGCACCGCCGCGGCGATCGCGGAGCCGTGTCCGGTGGAGACGGCCATCCGCGCGCTGGGCCAGCGCGCCCAGCGCGGTGAGGACGCGGCCTTTCAGCGCGTGGGGCTGGCGGGCGCACGCGACTACACGCGCGAGATCGCGCGCTTGAGCGGGGTGCTGCGCGCCGCCGAGTGGGACCTGGCGAGCGCGGCGCGGCTGAGTCTCTGGCGGAACCCCACGGCGCGCCACGCGTTGCCAGCCGATCTTGGTCGCTCGCTGCTTGGCTGACACGATGCCTCAGCCGACGGGCTCCTGCTCTCCAAGTGATGGCCGTGGGGAGGCTTGCGGTCCTGTATCGCGCCAGGTCGCCGGATCCGGGTCAGCCATCCACGCATCGCTTCCGGTCCGCGAGAGGATGGCTTCTCCCTCGAGCCCTTCGCCGTCGAACAGGAGCACGCGCTCGCCCTCCTGGAGGCCCAAACGTGGAAGCTCCTCCCGCTCCTGCCGCGTGCCAAATTTGATGACGTCGATGGGCTCGCTGGCTATTGTATTGAAATCGCCCTGAATGCGCTTCATGGGAGCCTCCGAGGGCAATGCCAAGCATTGGAGCATAGCGGCACGAGCAAGGGGCCGGTGAATGAATTCGCACTTGGATGGCCCGCGGCCACGAAGTCGCCCTACGGCGACTGGGGATCGACCCGGCGGAGCCACATTCAAACGAGCGGCCTACCATCGCTGAGGAGCCTGTACCTCACCAGTATAGGCATGGAGGCTGACAACGTGGAAGTCCCACGCAATGAGCGGAAGCTCTACATGGTGCCAGCTTGCTAAGCCTGTCTGCTGAGCCCGCCCGCGTGGTACAATGCACGGGGCAGGAACCCGTGTTCTATGCGGTGGGAAGCGCGTGTAGCCGAGCCAGCGGGAGCAGCCTGTGGACCATCTTCTCCGCGCCCGCGTGGCCGCGCGGCGCCTGCTGGAGTGGCGAGCGGCGGGCGCCGTCGCCGAGGGGCGCGCCGGGCCGGGCATGGACGGCTCAGACAGGCCCGCGACGCCGGTGGACGCCATCGCGGAGCGGCTGGGCATGGAAGTGGTGCCGTTCCACCAGGCGACGCGCCAGGGTGGCACACTCGGCTGGCTGGAGCCGGGTGAGGACCTGATCTTCATCCGCGACGGGCTGCCAGAGCCGGTGCGACGCTTCACGCTGGCCCACGAACTGGGGCACGCGGTGCTGCACCGGGTGGCGGGTCCACCAGCGCCGGTGGCCGCGCTGCTAGGCACGCCAGGCGCGCCGGGTGTGGAGGTAGCCGCGGACGATCCGGATGATCGGGCGGCCGAGCCGTGCGACGACGCGGACCTGGAGGCGCCGGTCGACGCGCTCAGCCTGAGCGATGAGGCGCTGCGGCCGGGCCAGGCGTATAGCGCACGCGCCCGGCGCGAGAGCGAGGCCAACGCGTTCGCGGCGGCGCTGTTGCTGCCGCCGGAGCGGCTGGTCGCGCTCTATCTGGGCGCGGGTGGACGGCCAGGTCTCGCGCCGCGGACGCTGGCGGAGCGGTTCGGCGTCTCGGAGGATGCCGTACGCCAGGCGTTGGGCGCGCTGCTGCTGCCTGGCGCGGGCGGTGTGGCGGGTGGACCGGAGGCACAGGGGCACGCCGGTGGGTCGCCGGCCCGTCCCCGACTCGACGATTCGCAGCGGGTGGCGGCGGCGGCGCATGCTCCCGCGCTGGTGGTGGCTGGACCGGGGACCGGGAAGACGAGCACGCTGGTGGGACGCGTGGCGCACCTGGTGCTGGACGACGGGGTCGATCCGGGACGCATCCTGGCGCTGACGTTCTCTACCAGGGCGGCGCAGGAGATGCGCGAGCGTGTGGCGGCGCTGCTGGCCCTGGAGCGGGTGCCGGATGGCGCGGAGGACGGGGACGGGTCCGCGGACACGGCGGATGCGGCGGCCATGGCCGCGCAGCCGGTGATCAGCACGATCCACGCGTTCTGCGGCGACCTCTTGCGGCGCTACGCACCACTGGTGGGGCTGCGGCCGGATTACCGGGTGATCGCCGAGGCGGAGGGCTATCTGCTGCTGCGCCGGCTGGCGCGCGACCTCGCGCTGGCGTACTATCAGCCGCTGGCGGCGCCCGCGCTGCACTTCCCCGCGCTGCTGGGCGCGATCTCGCGCGCCAAGGACGAGCTGGCCGGCCCCGAGCGCTACCTGGAGCTGGCGGTGGGCATGATAGTGGCGGCGCGCGCGCCCGAGGATCGGCTGGCGGGGACGCGCGCGGTGGAGGTGGCGCGGGTCTACCAGGCCTACCAGGCGGGGCTGGCGGCGACTGGGGATGCCGATTACGGCGACCTGATCCGGCTGGCGGTGCGTCTGCTTGAGGAGCATCCCGAGGTGCTCGCGGACCTGCGGGGCCGGTATGGGCACATCCTGGTGGACGAGTTTCAGGACATCAACCGGGCGATGGGCGTGCTGCTGCGCGTGCTGGCGGGTCCGGCGGGACCGCTCTGGGCCGTGGGCGACGCCGACCAGGCGATCTATCGTTTCCGCGGTGCCTCGCCGGCCAACCTAACGCGCTTCCACGAGGAGTATCCGGGCGCGGGGGCCTATCCGCTGCGGACGAACTACCGCTCGCGTGGGCCTATCCTGCGCGTGGCCGCGGCCGTGGCGGGGGCGCTGCTGGGAGGCGGCGAGCGCGCGCCGCTGGCGGCCGCGCGCGACGCGGCGGGGGTCCAGTCGGCGGAGGTCCAGGCCGAGGTGGTCCAAGGGCCGGAGCCGCGGGCCGGTCGGAAGCGTGGGCGGGGGGTGGCGCGGCGGGCTGAGCGC
>JANWHL010000110.1 GCA_025450405.1 Ktedonobacterales bacterium | reverse complement strand
TGCTCCGGGCCCGGACTCGGATGTTCGCGCATCGTGAGGCCGCCGATGGTGGCCAGACCAGCACCCAGCCCGACGCTCACGACAGCCCAGCCGATCGACAGCACCAACGCGGTGATGGCCGGACTGCCGCCCGTAGGCGGCGTGCCGTCCGTCGTGGCCAGGTACGAGGTTGGTGCGACGAGCGCCAGGACGATGTTGCCCGCACCGCCCATGATGGCGGCCTGGGCGCCCGCGATCATTCCGGCGCGCGCGGCGCATTCGATGGCGTCGGTGTGCGCGTGAGTGCCAGCGAGCCGGCCCACGGCGAAGTAGGCGGCGTAGTCGCCGAGCATGAGCAGCGCGCCGGTGGTCCAGAGCGCGTCCGGGCTCGCGCCAAGCAGGGCCAGCGTCAGCCGCGCCCCGGCGAGCAGCCCCAGCACCGTCCCAGCGACCAACCCATAGCGAATGGCGGTATCCGGGCGTATGGGTTCGCGCATGGCCGTCTCCAGTTCCGCGCGCTCGCGGGCGGCCCCGCGCCGTCCTCCGCGATTGCTCGCCCTCCGGCATGCCGCATTCGGCGTGCCCACAGCGCGAGGCGCGTTCGCGTCAGGGGAAGTCGTACACCGTCACCTGGCGGCCGTAGCGCTCGCACAGGATCGCACCCAGCAATTGCTCGATGCGTGCCCACGAGCCGCCCGCGAGGCCGGTGCCGATCCGCGGCATATGGATATCCAGCCGCTCACGAGCGGCGTAGGCGCCCACCAGGTCAAGACAAATTTCGAGCGTCGCGTACCGGGTTGGCGACACGCCCTGTCGTGTCTGGATGCCCTACTGCGCGATCCTGTTGGCAATGACCACCCCACCGGGCGTCTTGACGAATCGCACTTACCCGAACGGTCGCGCATCCATGGCGAGATACTCCGCCCGCGCCATTGGATATGCCTTGCCGACCAGCACGACGAATCCCTTGCCCCACCTGCCCACGTCATTACAGATGTGTGCCAGCACGCGGGCGCCCTGGGTTGGCAGGGTGGCATCCCCGTGGACATAATCGATCACGGCTGTCTCCCCCCTCCCTGCGTCGTCATATCAGCGCACCCGATACGGCGCATCGCCGGTGGGTCCTGGCGACGCCGAGCCGTGCGGGCTATCCTGGTCGTTAGTGATCGGCGCGACCTCCGGCCCAGCCCGTGCGCTATACTCCAATGTTGCGCGCGGCTGACCGCGCTCGGCTCGCCCCGATCCCCGCCCTGTTCATTGCGCCATACCAGTGTCGCCGGGACCGCCTCGCCATGCCTGGCCGGCCCTCTCGGTGCGGAAGGAGACAGCCCTCATGTCCTCTGGTAGCGACCCCTTCGGCGCGCGCGCCACGCTTTCCGGCGTCCACCCTCCCACCTCGTACTATCGCCTCGCCGCCCTGGCCGAGCAGGGTCTCGCCGACCTGCCCAGGTTACCATTCACCGTCCGCGTCCTGCTCGAGAACGTGCTGCGGCACAGCGCCGAGGGCGCCGATGCCCTGGTGACGCCCGATCATGTGCGCGCGCTGGCGGCCTGGCGGCCGGGCGCGTTGGCGCGTGGCGGCGAGGTGCCGTTCCTGCCCGCCCGCGTCATCCTCCAGGATTTCACCGGCGTCCCCTGTGTTGTGGACCTGGCGGCGATGCGGTCGGCCATCCGCACACTGGGCGGCGATCCCGCCGGAGTGAACCCGCTCGTCCCGGCCGACCTCGTCATCGACCACTCCGTCCAGGTGGACTTCTTCGGGACCACCCTGGCGTTCGCCCGGAATGTCGAGCGTGAGTACGAGCGCAATGGCGAGCGCTACGCCCTGCTGCGCTGGGCGCAGCAGGCATTCAAAGACTTCCAGGTGGTGCCGCCGGGCACGGGCATCGTGCATCAGGTCAACCTTGAGTACCTGGGGCGCGTCGTCCAGCGGCGGCCGGACGTGGCGGGTGAAATGGTGGCCTACCCCGACACGCTGGTGGGCACCGACTCGCACACAACCATGATCAATGGCCTGGGCGTGTTGGGTTGGGGTGTCGGCGGCATCGAGGCCGAGGCGGTGCTGCTCGGCCAGCCGCTCTATCAGCTCATGCCCGAGGTCATCGGGGTCCGGCTCACCGGCGCCCTGCCCGAGGGCTCCACCGCCACCGATCTCGTGCTGGCGGTCACCCAGTTGCTGCGCCAGCGCAATGTGGTCGGTCAGTTCGTGGAATTCGCCGGCGCCGGGCTCAGCAACCTCTCCCTGCCGGACCGCGCGACCATTTCGAATATGTGCCCGGAGTACGGCGCGACGGCCGCCCTCTTCCCCGTAGACGATGAGACCCTGCGCTACCTGCGCGGCACCGGCCGCGATGACGACCTGGTCCAGTTGGTGGAGCGCTATTGCAAGGAGCAGGGGCTCTTCCGCACCGACAACACCCCGATTCCGGAGTATGACCACGCGGTGGATCTGGACCTCGGGAGCATCGTGCCGAGCCTGGCCGGCCCGAAGCGCCCGCAGGACCGCGTGCCGCTGGCGGAGATGACCCGGACATTCCACGCCGCGTTCGCCGACCGCATCGGCGCTGGCAATGGGCACACGGGCGCGGACGCGGACCAGCCCCGCGCCAAGGTGGACGTGGACATGGAAGGCGAGACCGTGCCGCTCGCGCACGGCTCCGTCGCCATCGCCGCGATCACGAGCTGCACCAACACCTCCAACCCCTCGGTGATGATCGGGGCGGGCCTCCTGGCCAAGCACGCGGTGGACCGCGGCCTGCGTGTCAATCCCGCCGTCAAGACCAGCCTCGCGCCGGGCTCGCGCGCCGTCACCGATTATCTGCGCGACGCCGAATTGCTCCCCTATCTCGAAGCGCTGCATTTCCACCTGGTTGGTTACGGATGCACTACGTGCATTGGAAACAGCGGCCCACTCCCCGATCCGGTCGCCGAAGCCGTCCAGGCCAACGATCTGGTGGTGGCCGCCGTCCTCAGCGGCAACCGCAACTTCGAGGGGCGTATCCATCCCCAGGTGCGGGCGAGCTTCCTGGCATCGCCTCCCCTGGTGGTCGCCTTCGCCCTGGCCGGCCGCGTGGACATCGACCTGACCACCGAGCCGCTGGGAGAAGACCCCAACGGCCAGCCAGTCTACCTCCGCGACATCTGGCCCACCCAGCGTGAGATCAACGAGACAATGACGCGCGTGGTCCGACCCGAGCAGTTCCGCGAGGACTACTCGCACGTCTTCGAGGGCGACGACCACTGGCGGGCACTCCCCGTGCCGGCCAGCGCGGAATTCCAGTGGGACCCGGAGTCCACATACGTCCGTCAGCCGCCCTTCTTCGACGACATGGGGGCTGAGCCGGCGCCGCTCACCGACATCACCGGCGCGCGGGTCCTCGCCATGCTGGGCGATTCCGTGACTACCGACCACATCTCGCCCGCTGGCTCGATCCCCAAGGACAGCCCCGCCGGCCAATACCTCCAGGAGCATGGAGTCGTGCCGCGCGACTTCAACAGCTATGGCGCGCGCCGCGGCAACCACGAGGTGATGATCCGCGGGACGTTCGGCAACATCCGCCTGCGCAACCAGCTGGCCGATGGCAAGGAAGGCTACTGGACGGTCCATCTGCCCGATGGCGAGCCGCTCTCGATCTTCGACGCGTCGGTCCGCTACCAGGCGGAGGGCACGCCCCTGCTGGTGATCGCCGGCAAAGAGTACGGGTCGGGCAGCTCGCGCGATTGGGCCGCCAAGGGCACGTTGCTGCTCGGCGCCCGCGCTGTGCTGGCCGAGACCTACGAGCGCATCCACCGCAGCAATCTCGTCGGCATGGGCGTGCTCCCGCTCCAGTTCAAGCCGGGCGAGAACGCCGAGTCGCTGGGCCTGACTGGCCGCGAGTCCTACGATGTGACCGGCATCGCCGCGGGCCTGACGCCCGGCGCGCTCGTCACGCTCCACGCGAAAGCGGACGACGGCGCGACCCGCACGTTTGAGGCGATCGCGCGCCTCGACAGCCTGTTCGACATCGAATATTACCGGCAGGGCGGCATTCTGCAAACGGTCTTGCGTCGCCTGGCGCGCGAGCATCCCGCCCAGGCAAATGGTCACGCCACGACAAACGGCCTGGAAAGGAACGCCTAGTCCGGCGCCAAAGTACCGGTCCTGGATAGTCGCGTTGGGCCCGCCGGCCTCCACGTGGCCCCCATCCCACATCGTCACGCGCGGCGGTCCGCCCTTCGGCCCCCCTCCCCGTGTCGTTACCGGCGGCGGTCCGCCCTCTGGCTCCCCTCCCCGCGTCGGGGAGGGGTTGGGGGAGAGGTCTTTCCTGACGCCGACGTCCGCCAAGGCTTGCGGACGGGGCGCCGCCGCGCTACACTGACGCCGGATGGTGGAGGTGCGTATGCGCGACCGCGGGCAGGGCAAGGGACATGGACCCGATCCGGCGCCGGGCCGCCCACTTGGCGGCGACGGCGAGTCCGCGCTGGTTGCCCGCGCCCAGGCCGGCGATGTGGACGCCTTCAATCGCCTGGTGGAGCGCCACCAGGAGGCCGCCTATGCTCTGGCGCTCCGCATGCTTGGCGACCCTGACACCGCGGCCGACATCACCCAGGACGCCTTCCTCTCAGCCTTTCGCGCCATCACCGGCTTCCGCGGCGGATCTCTGCGCGCATGGCTGCTGCGCATCGTCGGCAACGGCTGCTACGACCACTGGCGCGCACGCGGTCGCCGCCCCTCCACATCGCTCGACGCCCTGCTCGACGGCGATCCAGCGTCCGACGCTCCGCCCGCCCTCCCGACCGCCCTCGTCGACGAGCGTTGGAATCCCGAGGGGGTTGCGCTGCGCGCGGAGTTGGTGGAGGCAATCCAGCTCGCGTTACTCGAGCTTCATCCCGACATGCGCATGGCCCTCGTTCTGTGCGATGTGCAGGGCCTGGCGTATGACGAGATCGCCGAGATTACCCAAACGTCCCTTGGCACCGTCAAGTCGCGCATCTCGCGGGCGCGCGGTCATATGCGCGACCTACTGCGGGCGCGCGGGGAACTTTTGCCCAGCGCGTATCGTCGTCCAAATGAGCGGGATCAGACCTGATCGCGGGTGGAACGGCTGGCTATGAGCACAGGTATGAGCGAACATCAACAGGATTGGGAGACCCAGCGTGAGCGGCTCTCGGCGTTTCTGGACGGCGAGTTGCCCACGGCGGAGCGCGCCGCGCTGGAAGCGCATCTGACCGGCTGCGCGCGCTGCGCCGCCGAGCTGGGCGAGCTGCGCCAGGTCGTGGGCATCCTGCGCGCGCTCCCGGCGGCTCGTGTCCCCCGCTCGTTCACGCTCCCGGCGGCCGTGCCCCATGGTGCCCCCGATTCGCCCCCGATCTCCGCGACCCCGATCTCCGCGACCCCGATCTCCGCGACCCCCACCGCGCCAACCCCACTCCATGACCCCGCGCGCTCGCGTGTTGCCGCCGGGAGCGCACCATGGACCGGTGCGGCGCAGTGGCTCGGTGGCCTGGCCACCGCCGCGGGACTGACCATCTTGCTCGCGGGCGCGCTCGCGGGCATGCCGCGAGCGCGCGAGGCATCCAGCGGCGCCGCGCTGGCCCCCGCCTCGTCCACGGCGCATTCCACCACGTTTGGCGGCGTGGCGGCGCCTACGGATGCCCCCGATCGCGCTCTGGGCGGGGTCGC